>CAIOYU010000168.1 GCA_903862565.1 uncultured Actinomycetes bacterium
CGACTGGTGGAGGCCCGGCGGCCGCGGCCGGAGGCGGTGCGGCCTGAGCCGCTGCGGCGGCCGGGGCTGCGGGGGGTGGCGGTCCCGTCAGGGGCGCCGGGCCGGCATTGGTGCCGCCCTGGCCTGCACCCTGGGCTGATTGGGAGGAGCCGGCGCCGCCTGAGGTCGCTGAACCTCCAGTGGGGGATTGGCCGCCACCTGTCGAACCTGCGCCACTGGTCGACGACGCGGGGGAGGCGGCGCTGGAGGGGGACGAACCGCCGAGGCCGCTGGCGGCGGAGGTGGTGCCGCTACTTCCGCTGCTGGAACCGGAAGCCATTGAGCTGGGTGAGGCGGGGGCGGAGGCGCCGCTACTCAAACTTGAGGTACCTGCGGTCGCATCTGCTGTCGGACTGGCGGTGTTCGGGGCGGCAGAAGCAAGTGGCGATCCGGGTGTTCCTGGACCGGCACTTGGTGCGGTCTCACCCGTTCGTCCGGCCGTACTGTCTACTGTGCTGGCCAGCGAACTAGATCCGGCTGATGATGTCGAATCACCGACGCGACCTTCAGAGGCCCGAGTGGTGCTTGCAAACGAATTAGATCCCGCGGTGTTCGATCTGAAGGCTGGTGAGTTAGCCGAGTAGCTCTGGTCACCACCTCGCCCTGCGCTGCTACTGGTGGTGCTTTCAAAAGTGTGCGGCTCTTTACCAGTTTCGGCACCGGAAGGCTTCAGGGCTGAAGTCAATACCGCTGAGTCGGCGGGATGGGGTTTAAGAAGTGCCGACAGTCCGGCCTGGCCGATGAGCTTATCGACCTCGAAGGCTGCTGGCTCGAAGCTCGCGGTTGAGACAGCCGCTGCCGCAGCCGTTACCGCAGCTTGGTTTCCTTGGCGCGCCGTCGCGATCGCATCGTCAATTTCGTTCTGGGCGTTTGGATTTAACTCCGCCGTTGCTTCGATCATCGTGATTACATCCTGTGTGGCAAGCACAGTTTCTGTGATTGCTACCTTCGTAGCAACGACGGTCGAGGACGCCAACCTGTGCCAGAGTATCGCGGTCGCCAAAGCTGCCTGCTGTTCGTGAAGTGACTTGACCACAGTGGCCGATTTGCTGCTTGCAGCACTGGCGGCGAGCCCAGACCATGCGTTAGGCGAGAAGAGATCGAGTTGCTCGTGTAGCCACGCTTCGACGACCGACGTCACCTCGCTCAAGACGCCAGTCAACTGTTCTGCGCGACGATCGAGAGAGTCTTCGTCGACTTCAGGCCAACCTTTCGGATCAGTCATCTCGCTGGCGTGGGGCCCGCCGGGCTTCGGCAGCGACATGACTAACCCTGTGCCGCTTTGCAGGCGGAATATACAGAGACTTGCAGTTTCTGGGCGGCGTCATAGAGTTTGGCGTCCGCACCTGTAGAAGAGGGAATTGCGTTCACGAAAGCGCGGTAATACTGAGCTGAGAGAACCAGGAAATCCTCAACGGTAGGGTTGCCACTCGAGCGTCCGATTGTTTCGATTTTGTCCGCGCTGCGCGACAATACCCGCGCCGCCATTTCCCATAGGACCTTGTCGGCGCCGCTCCGTTGCGCGGCAGGCACATCCGGATCTGTCTTGAACCACGCTGCTAATTCAAGATTTTCCTGATCTGCTCGGGAGACGAGGGCCGGACAGGCAGGCGATGAGGCGGCAAGGAACCGGTTCGGATTGCCCGGATCTCCGGTTTGCGCGATCGTGGTCGGTGACGCCACTGGCGGGACCGATGCAGCCCGGTCGGCCGCAGCGAAGTTCTTAATTGCGCCGCAAATACTCATCAACCCCGCCGCCAGGTCGTTACCTACCAGCGCCAATGCATCCTCGGCGGGGACGTAGTTCGGTAGAGCATCTACATACGCGCGGCTATAGGCAATTTGCTGTTCGAAAAGTTCTCGCATGACCCGATGCGGCGTATCACGAGCTAGCGGGACAGTCTGCTCAGCTTGGGCACGAAGCACCCGCGCAGCGGACTCGTACATCTGGCGTTGCTCTGGTGTCCACGCTGCAGCAGGAATCGATGGGTCGCGTCCGTTCCACTCCTTCAGTTTGGCAGCCACTTCGTTCTGCATGCTGACCCACCGATCGCATGTCGGATCCTCGGTGATAATCCCAACGGGCCCAGTGTCATTGGCGCTTGCGATCTCTCCGCTTGAGCTCTGCGAACCCCCGCCCGAAGCAGCTTGATTCCCCGAACCTCGATGGGTAAACCACACCGTGGCAGCCACACTCACGGCGATGACGGCGAGGAAGGCCAGCGCGAGCAGCAGCGAACGATGATTCCCACGCGGAGGTCCGGTTGGGGGACCGGGCTGAGGCCACGAGCCGGGGGGCTGCTGCGGATACGGACCAGGTGCACCCTGCCATGGCTGCCCCATGGGCGGGTACCCACCCGGAGGCGGCGGTAGCACGGGCCCACTCATCGCTGAAGTCCCTGACCGAAACCGCCCATCGGGCAACTCCCTCCCGCACCCACTGACAACGACCGCGCAGCCCCAGAACCGCAGCAGTCCCCATTTTAATGGGGGTCCTGTCACCCTGGATGCGGCAATTGGGGCAAAGGTAGGAAACTCCAGCGCGGATGTCAGTAGGACGGCAAGACCGCGGCCATCGATGCGATGGTCATACGACGCCGTACCCGAGGCGTCTCGCAGCCCCGGCGATCCGGCTGGCCAGACCCGGATGCGACAGCGGCAACGACAGTCTGGGGCGGGCCGGCATCGCCGAAGCGGCCGGTGTGAACAATGCCAGGCACGCGCCTCCGGAAAAGCGACTGTTGTAACGCAGGCCGTCGAGTTCGGGGAAGGCGTCGACGATGTGCCGTGCCCACCGCTGGGTCAGGGAGTGTGTCGCCGTCGAGATGGCGAAATTGCCTCCGGCGCGGGTCACCCAAGCCCCTGGGCTGTCGGTGGCGAGATCGAGCACGGCAAGAGTGCGCGTGAACGACAGTCCTGTGAGGTACGGCCCGCCGCGCCCACGGTCGATCGTCCGATCGACCTGGTAGGCCTCCGCCAGCGCACCACCAGGCGTGGATGCTGCGTACCAAACGCCCTGTCTTGGGTGCTCGCCTTTGGGCAACGGGTGCGGGTCGAACCGCAGCACTGGCCCGAATCTTCGCAGCGCGTTCCAGGCCAGGACATGATCGCCCTCGGTGCGATGCACCCGCCACCAGACTTCTGTGGTGTTGATCGCCCGAGTTTCGTCGGTTCGGATTCCGAGCTCACGCAGCACCGCGGCCGGAGGAGGGTCCCCCAGCATGGTCACCTCGCCGTCCAGTCCCCGATTTCGATCAAGGCCAGCACGGGTTCGACGGGCTCGCCGTGCAGCAGCCAGTCCCGTACTGAGGCGGGCTCTCCGCCGATCCGAAGGTCGGGCTGTGCGGTCATGATGAAATCAGCGATGGCTGTGGGATGCAGGTCACGGGTGATTAGCGCCGCCAACACCTCGTCGAGGCCGCGAACCGCCTTGAGCGTGACCGGCCCATCGCGGCCGGTGGTTTGGAACTGCAGCGCGGGGTAGACCCAGGCACCGCCATCGTCGATCGCCCACAGCGTGTGGGCGAGGCGGCGCTGCCGTACCCGGGAATCGCTGACGCCGAGTCCGTGCCGGACCTCGGCGGCGGAGTAGGCCGTGCTGTAGAGGCGTGCCATGTGGGCGGTCGCGTCGGCAGCGACCTCTGCAAAGGCCTCTGAATCTTCGGTGAAGTCGGCGGAGTCGAGCAGTCGGGCACTGTCTGCAGTTAGCGCGGCGGCCCAGGGGCGTTGCGCAGGAAGGGTTTTCAGCGCCGCGATCAGATCTGAGCGGTGCAGGTGGAAGCGGTCGAGCAGAAGCTCATCAAGCTCATCGGTGGCCATCGCTCTGCAGTCCCCCAGGTGTTTCTAACGCTTACTAACGTCAGTGTATCACCGTTACCACACGGGCGTCGGCTCCTGTCGACGGGCACGAAGGACTCCGGATGTTCGGGTCACCGCTGCTCGTCGGGGGGCGCCAGCGCCACCGTCGCCCCCGCGTCCCCGGCCCGCGCTGGGAGGCCAAGGGCAGTTGCGACTACTACTGGTGCAGGCTGGGCCGGTAGTCGGCGAACTCGGCCTCAGCGGCCAGCAGCGCGCCCAGTTCGCCTTCCTGCTGTGCGACGAAAACACCGATGACCTGGCGGCACAATTCCGGCACGCTCACTCCCTGCGCGGTGGCGATGCGTTTGAGTCGGGCCACCGTTGCGGTGGTGACGTGGAACTGCACGGCGAACTGACCACAGGAGCCGTCATCGGGCGGCAACCCCGGCCCCAAGACGACGGGGCCGTCGAATTCGTACTCGCCGGCCTCGATATCCCGGCTCGCCTGAACCACAACCTCGTTACGACGGAGCGGGCTGTCGGTGCAGCTGTCCGGCTCCTGGAACTCGTCGTCGTCGAGGTAGTCCATTCCGCCCACGGTAGACCCCGCAGAGTCCGAAACCGAGTCCGAAACCCGACAGCGCCGGCGAGACTGATCTCACCGGCGCTATCGGATTCGGAAAGAAACTAGGCGACCGTGACGTGAACGTGGTTGAAGTGATCGGCAACCCGCCACATCGTGTACTGAACGCCGAAGCGGCCGGCC
>CAIOYU010000169.1 GCA_903862565.1 uncultured Actinomycetes bacterium
GCCGCGCCGGCCACACCCAGAAGCGCGCGCGCACCGATCAGGAATCCGACGGACGGCGCGTACGCTGCGGCCGCTGAGACGACAGCGAAAGCCGTAGCGGCGCAAAGTAACAGCTTCTTGTGACCAAGGCGATCGCCGATGCTGCCCATCACGATGAGCAGACCCGCCAGAACGAACGAGTAGATGTCGCCGATCCACAGCACGTCGGTCGCGCTCGCACCGAGATCGGCGGTGATGGACGGGGTGGCCACGGCCAGGACCGTTCCGTCGACCCCGATCAGGAGTACCCCCAGTGTGAGCACACCGAGAGCCGGCCACCGGTGTTTCATGGTCGGTTCCCTTCTTGTCGTGGTTCGGGTGTTCTAGTGGCAGGACAGGTCGACGTAGGCGGTGTGGAACTCGTCGTGCTGGGGGCCGCCGCGGTGTTCGTGGGGGTGGTCCAGGCGGACCGAGACCACCGCGCACTGATCCAGCGGGGTGTTGGCGGCGTCCTTGGTGACCACGACGTGGGTGCCTTCGGCCTGCAGCGAGCTGATCTGGTCGCCGGCCGCGGTCGCCGAGTCGGCGTGGGCGGCACCGGCAAAGCCGATCGCCAGGGCGGCCAGCACCGGGGCGGCCAGCACCGGACCGGCCAGGGTGGCGAGGGCGAACGTCTTGGTGGCGGTGGCGGTGTTCATGGAGACGACGTTATGGACCCCACCAGGGGCCCGGCATCGGGCGAAAGATGCGTTTGTCAGACGCCTCCATGGTGCAAAAGATGCAGACGCGGACATGGCAAGCGGCGAGCAGCAGCCTTGTCAGGAGTCCTGGTGCTCACATCTTGTGATCGGATCGGCTGAGAGGTGTTCTGCTCCAGTCTTTTCCAAAGATGGCAGCAATGACGAGCACCGCGGCGAGATTGGCGGCGACCATGAGAAGTCCGTTTTCGCCGGCCCATAAAGCGCCGAAAGGCGCCGCCTTCGATTCGTTGGTCGACTGGTCGAATATGGCAACCGCGGCATTGGCACTGGAGTGTGCCAGGAGAGCGGGCCAAAGACTTCCCGATCGCAGGCGCAGCCAACTGATGAGCCACCCTTGGGGAACGATGTAGGCCATGAAAAGGAGAAATCCAGTAAGCCTGTTCGGATTTGGATCGACCAGTCCGGCGAGGACAAAGGGTGCGTGCCATAGCCCCCAGATCACTCCACTGAGCAGAAGTGGGAGCGGCACATTCGAGTCGACGAGTCGGGTCACCATGTAGCCGCGCCACCCGAGTTCCTCGCCTAGATCGCTGGTGACGGCGTTGATCACAATCAAGATGGGCAGGTTGATGAGTAAACCCACAACGAATTGGCCTACGGGTGACTGCATCTGGGAAGTCATGCTGACCAACGCGTACTGTCCGTGGCAATTTAGCTGTGTCACCCAATTAACCGAACTCATCGACTCATAAATTGACGGTGTGAACGTCGCCAAGCCGGTCCACCAAGCGAATCCATAAGCGAGCAGGCAGATCACCGGGAAGACCAATCCAGCGATCAGAAAGGGTGTGCGGCAGGTGTGCCAATTCAGCCGGAAGGACACATCGCCGATACCCTCCCGCAGAACAAGGCGTGCCACCAGCGACGCGATAGCGGGACTCCAGCAATACAGGTTGATTAAGAGCCAGTACTTGTCCAAATCCGCGCGATGTGCATACAGCCACGCGAAAAAAGGCGCATCAATGGCGATCAGGACGACGAAGAAGATCGCCAGTCCTAAGCGAGCGCGTCTAGCCGGTGTTTCGTGCTGGTGCGGCGGGGTCCTCATCGGTACATCTGACTCCTCACACCTCGCGCGCGGGGGAGAACCCCGTTCCCATGTGCCCGTGCCGCCGGCGGTGTCCATGGCTCCGCCGAGGCTGCGGCGCGGCGCGTCCTTGTCGGGTCGGGGTCGTCGGGGTTGGCGCTATGCCCGATCGCGTGGCCGGCCGGGTAACGTCGCGACGGCGGGGTGCGCCAGCCCGCGGCGATACCTGCGGCCTGCGGCCCGGCCAGGGAGAGCAGGCTAACTGGGCTTTCACTCGCTGGTCAAACCCTGTGTCGGCGTCCCTCAGGCACCCGGAAGCACACCGTTCTCGTGGGCCCAGGCCGCCGCGGCCGTGCGCGATGAAACCCCGAGTTTGACGAAGATGTTGGCCAGGTGCCGGCCGACGGTCTTGTCGCTGATGAACAACTGTTTGGCGACGTCGCGGTTGGATGCGCCGGCTGCGATACGGGCGAGAACCTCGACTTCCCGACTGGTCAGCCCGCCGGGGGCGGCACGGTTGCCTGCCCGAATCGCCCTCGCGCCGAGTTGTTGGTAGATCGAGTCGGCGTTGGCCGCATCGGATGCGGCGCCGTTGGCGTCGCCGGCCTCGCGGTGGGCCTGCGCCATCCACTCGTAGACCTGGGCCATCTCGAAGCGGCGCTGAGTGTTTCGGTAACGGCGCATCGCGTCGTGCAGGATGGGCAACGCCTCGGCTGGTTTGCCCGCTCTGACCAGCACCGCCCCGCGGGCATGCAAAGCCCATGCCCGAAAGCCCGGCGAGTCGTACTTCTCGGCGCCTGCCTCGAGTTCACTGCAGTACCGGGCCGCCTCGTCGAGACTCTCGCGGGCCAGCGCGATCTCGACGGCCGCGGGCAACAGTCGGATGCGGCCGACCTCGTCTTCGGCGTCCATACTCATCCGCACGTCGTTCCCGGCGGCGGCAGCCTCACCGAGTTGGCAACGCAGCAGCGCCTCACCGGGCTGGGGATCGAAGCCGATCTCCCGCGCCCGCGCGAAAGCTTTACGGGCGCCGTCGATATCGCCCCGCCGGCGGCGCAACTCCCCGAGTTCGTAGTAGCCGTGACCCGTCGTCGGCGCGTGGAACTCTTCGATGCCGGCCAACGCGTTGGTCAGCCGCTCATCCAGCGCATTGTAATCGTCAGTGGCGCTGAGCAATTGCCACTTGTAGATCTCGCACGAGGTGCCGTACCAAGACGACGCCACCTCCGGGCCCTCGCGCCATTTGTCCATCGCGGTGATCCACGTCTTCATGCGGCTCATATCCCCGAGCCGATGGCATCCGTCAATCACGCCGCAGTAGATGTCACCGGCCCAATCCACCGGCACCTGGCCGGCCAC
>CAIOYU010000170.1 GCA_903862565.1 uncultured Actinomycetes bacterium
AGGTTGACGCCTTTGATCGTGGTAGTCGCCGTCATCATCGCGCGCACAAGGTAAACGACGGCAAGGGCCGCGAAGACAATTCCCGCGGGACCATAAACGCCCCAGAATGTCCAGAACGTCGAGTGAAAATCGACCTGTCCATTTTGGAAGTAGAACGCTACGCCGCTGTTTTGCTGCTCTCCTAGCGTGCGTAACGGCATGTTAGTAATCGCGAGCCAGTAATCATCGGACGACGGGGCAACGCCAATCCCGAAACCAAGCGGGTTATCTCGCCATAGGGCGATCGCGGCGCCCCACTCCGGCCGCCCACCTAGGAGAAGGTTGCCGTTCGAAGCCTCAAGTTGGGCTGCCGTGCGCTCCTGGAGGTAGGTGCCGAGCGTGCCTGCGATAGACGCTTCTGCAGTGGCCCAGGTGATAGCACTGCCAGCCATGACGGTAACAAGCCCAACCCAGGCGACTTTCGATGCCGATGGTTTTTTCAAGCGGGCGGTCGGCAAGACGGTGAGCATCGCCGTTAAGGCAAGGAAACCTGCGGCAGATCGAAAATCGGCGACTGCCGACACGGCGATAAGCAGCGGGGTTATGACCAGACCGAGCAGGACGCGGTTCCTTGCCAGGAGAAGTATTACCAGCATCGAAACGGGGACCGCTAGGCCGAACTTCCAAACGTTCCGGTTCAAATCTTCATTGATGACGCGAATCGACGTCGCGGTGAGTAGGGTTGCGAAGTAGATTAGCAGGAAGCGCTGAGACCCCACTTTTGTGATGCACCAGTAGGCGCCGACTAGGCCCGCAATAAGTCCGACTGGCACCGCCGCTTCGTACAAAAAAACCCCGCTGTTGAGTGATCGGCCCGAGTCCTGCAGCAGTGAAATCTGTGCGACAAGCCAACCGGATGGCACGAGCGCAAGAAGCGCGATTATCAGCCCGCGGCCGCGCCTATCACTCCAGAGAGCCGGTAGAGTCACTGGGGCAATCATCAGCGTGATGGCCCCCCCCCAACTCATGCTGATTGACAGCGGAGAAGGCACCGCAAGAAGCGCTGCCAGGATGCCTGCCGCGAGCTTGTCGATCGAGGGTTTCGCCAGCTGACGACCCCCGAAGTTGTTGACGCCGGGCAAGCGCCGCGTGCTAGGCATGACTGTGTTCGCGACGGCGCATGACAACTTCGGCGGAGGCAATCGTCGGAGTTGCTTCGACGAAAGTGATCGCTGCGAAAAAGCCAAGTAGAGGGGCCGTCGCGCCGAGACTAGCAGCCGCCAATGCTCCGACAGTTACAACGATGATGACTGCCGCGCATGCAACTCCTGCTTGTAGCCATAGACCCCGCGTCATTCCGGCCGGCGTCACAGCGGTCAGGACGGTGAGCATGGCTCCGAGGATGGCGAATTGGAGAATGCTGACTTCGACCTTGCCTGCGGTTGCGATATGTACGGCTAGCGGGCCGAGGACCGTCAGCCCCACACCGGCGAACAATCCGATCGCTGTAGTTGCCAATATTGCGAGGCGAAATCTACGGCGCACGGCACGGCCCGTGCAACGGGCGGCAGCAAACCGGGGCCATGGTGCGAGACCCGCCGTTACGACGACCGAAAGCAGGTGTTGGAAAAACGTCCACGGAGCGGAGCAGACCGCGACCTGTTGCAGTGTCGAGGTATGAGACAGGACGAGCCGTCCACTCAGGTAGACCACAGCTCCCCTTTCGTCATCGCGACCATCGGCATTGCTGTTCGAATCACCTCGCCGATTACACCGTGCAGCAGGTTTCGATGATAACCGGCTGGTATAGCAGGCATGGAGCTGGCCGCGAACAGGAATCCGA
>CAIOYU010000171.1 GCA_903862565.1 uncultured Actinomycetes bacterium
CTGGGGCCGCTGGCGGACTGACCGGCACGGCCGGCACTGCGGGCTCCGGCGCTAACGGCGGCAACGCCGGCGCCGGCGGTGATGGCGGTAATGGCGCCAATGGTGATGCGACGACGCCTGCTGGTGGCGCTGGTGGTGCAGGTGGTGATGCGGGTGCGTTCGGTGTCGGTGGTGCGGCGGGTGCCGGTAGCGGTGGTAGCGCCGGTACCGATGGGGCGGGTGCCGATGGCGGCACGGGCGGCCAGGCCGGTAATGGCTTTACCTCTCTAACGGCCGGTGTTGCCGGTGGTGACGGCGGTGACGGTGGTGCCGGTGGCGATGCCTCGGGTACGGGTACAGCCGGTAGCGGTGGAGCCGGTGGATCCGGCGGTGATGGTTACACCGCGGTCGCCGGGAGCGGTGTGAGTGGTACCAATGCCGGCAGCGGCGGCAATGGTGGCGCCGGTGGCGCTTCGGTCGACGGTGCTGCGGGCGACGGCGGCCTTGGTGGCAGCGGTGGCGTCGGTGGTGATGGCGCATCGAATTCCAGCGCGGGCTTAAGCGGTGGCAATGGCGGTAACGGTGGCGCGGGTGGCACCGGTGGTGCCGGCGGCGCCGAGACCGGTACGGGTAAGGCAGGCCTCGGTGGTGACGGCGGCAACGGCGGTGCCGGTGGTGTCGGTGGTGACGGTGCGGACGGTATCGGCGGTCTGGATGGCGGTAACGGCGGCACGGGCGGCAGCGCCGGTGCGCTCGGCACCGGTGGTGCTGCCGGTGCTGGACACGGTGGTAGCGCCGGTGCGGATGGAGTTGGTGCCGACGGTGGTGACGGTGGTCTCGGCGGTGCCGGTGGTTCATCCACCACGGCCGTTGTCGTCGGCGGTAGCGGTGGCAGTGGTGGTGGCGGCGGTAACGCCACGGGCGCGGGAAACGCCGGTAACGGCGGCGCCGGCGGTAATGCCGGTGACGGCTACGACGGTGTGGGCTACATCAGTGCAGTTACTGATACCTATGGCACCAACGGCGGCAATGGTGGCGCCGGTGGTTCCGGCGGTAATGCCGAATCGGGGATCGCGGGCACAGGAGGTGTCGGCGGTAATGCCGGTACCGGCGGTGACGGCGGTGACGGAAACGCGCTCTATGCGAACGGCGGCGTCGCCGGCGTCGGTGGCGATGCGGGTGCCGGCGGTAGCGGCGGTACCGCGACCGCGGGCACCGATGGTGACGGTGGAAATGCGGGCCTGGCCGGTGACGGTGGCCTCGGCGGTGACGGCGTAGCCGGTACCTCAGGTACCAGCGGAGTGGCGGCCGGTGCATCCGGGACGTCGGGAACTGACGGCGGTGCCGGCGGCCTCGGCGGCGGCGGTGGTGCCGGGGCGGCTGGTGGCACTGGTGCGAATCCGGGTACCGACTCGGCCGGTGGCGACGGCGGTGACGGCGGCAGCGGCGGACTTGGTGGCAATGGTGGCAACGGTGTGGCCGGCACAACAAGCTTCACCAATGGTGTCGCGGGCCAGGCCGGCGGCTCCGGTGGCAATGCCGGTAATGGTGGCAATGGCGGCAAGGGCGGCGCGGCCGGCCTTGGTGGCGGTTCCGCAGCAGCGGGAACCGATGGCAGCGGTGGCAATGGCGGAAACGCCGGCACCGCTGGTAACGGCACCAATGGCGGTAATGGTTACAACGGGCTTAGCGCACTGAGTGGCACTTCAGATCCCGCACAGGCGGGCACCAACGGTGGTGCCGGCGGCAGCGGCGGTAACGGCGGTAACGGCGGCGCTGCGGGACTGAAGGGCGGCGCCACCGGTAGCAACGGCACCCAGGGCACCGGCACCAACGGCGGCAACGCCGGCAGCGGTGGGCTCGGTGGCAACGGCGGATCCGGATTCAGCGGCGTGTTCGTCAACACAGCCAACCGTTCGGGTGCTGCCGGCGGCAATGGTGGCAACGCCGGTGTCGAAGGCACGGCGGGCACCGGTTCGAACGTGACCACCGCCGGTTCCTTCGGTAATGGCGGTAATGGTGGTAATGGCGGCAATGCCGGGGCGATAGCCGGC
>CAIOYU010000172.1 GCA_903862565.1 uncultured Actinomycetes bacterium
CTTCTCAGTTTTGACCACTCCGTCGATGGTGATGCGGCAGCCGATGCTGTCGCTGTCGCCCTGAGCCGCGACACTGCCGATGCTCGCCGCCGTGGTGATAGGGAAGTCCAATGACCACGGGAGGCTTACCCCGCGGGCGTAGTTCACGTCACCATCGCCGTCGAAGTAGCTGATCAGGGCGATAGTGCCCGCTGGCCCAAAGACTTCGTACCGCATCAGCTGCGATGAAGTGGCCCGTTCGGCCCCGCCGCCCGGGTCGGCGTTGCCGTAAGACGGCCGTACCTCAGAACCGAAGATGCCGTGAATACGGAAAACCGTGAACCCCCCGGCCGCTAACACGACGAGCAAGACCAGTGGAATCCACAACCGTCTGACCGTCGAAGAGACCACCGTAGATGGGCGACGCCTGCGCTGTCGGGGCACGTTGTCTTCGACCAACACACCCAACCCTTTCCCGGCTACGCGGTTTTTACACTCGTGAGAGCCTGTAATTTAGCGTAGTTAATCATGCTGATTGGCCTCACATCGGGCCTTTCGCTGCTCGGCGGGTTCATTTGCCCTGCTAAGGTCTTCCAAACGTCGTCTGAGACGGTTCAGGGCCGGAGCACTGACCTGTGGGCCGGAACTCCCGCGAAACGGATTGCCAGCATGCCGGCCGAGCCGATCACCACTGCGCACGGGGCGATCACGCCCCCCGTGCCGTTATGGCGCTCGCGGGGGTTCCTTGGGCCAGTTGGCGCGATCGGCGGCGTCCAACTGGTCGCGACCATGGACGGCACCGTATCGATTTTCGCGCTCCCTAAAATCCAGAATGACCTGGGTCTCTCCGACGCGGGACTCAGCTGGGTGATCACGGCGTACATGCTGACCTTCGGCGGCCTGATCCTACTGGGCGGCCGGTTGGGGGACACTCTGGGCCGCAAGCGCACATTCATCGGCGGGGTCGCGCTGTTCATTGTGGCCTCGGCCCTCTGTGGCATCGCCTGGAACGGGGGCAGTCTCGTCGTGGCCCGCCTGCTGCATGGAGCGGCCGCCGCGATCGTCACACCAACCTGTCTGGCCCTGGTGGCGACCACGTTCCCGAAGGGTCCAGCCCGAAATGCGGCGGCGGCGGCATTCGGTGCGTTGGCGAGTATCGGCGTGGTGATGGGCCTCGTCGTGGGCGGGGCGCTCACGGGGGTGTCCTGGCGGCTGCCGTATCTGATCAACGTCCCCCTCGGCCTACTGGTGATCTATCTGGCCCGCACCATGCTGCAGGAGACCCAGGTGGAGCGCATGAAACTAGATGTCGCCGGGGCTGTGCTCGCCACGGCGACCTGCACGGCCGCGGTTTTCGGCTTGTCGATGGGTCCCGAGCGGGGCTGGCTCTCGCCTGCCGCTGCCGGTTCAGGTTTCGTTGCCCTCACCGCCTTGGTGGCGTTTTTAGCGGTGGAGCGTAGGGCTCAAAACCCGATAGTGCCGCTCAACCTGTTCCTCGACCGCAGCCGGGTGGCTACTTTCGCTGCCACGTTCCTGGTCCGTGGTGTGGGTTTCACCCTGACCGTCATCATCGCCGTGTACGTGCAGAACATTTTGGGTTACACCCCCCTGCAGGCGGGCATCAGCTTTATCCCGTTCACGATCGCGATGGCTGTCGGCACGTTTGTGTCGTCGCGACTGGTCGTGAACTGGTCACCGCGAGTGATAGTGATCAGCGGCGCCGTGCTGGTGCTCGGCGCCATTGCGTACGGCTCCACCATCAACTCCAGCATCGCCTACTTCCCCAATTTGTTGCTACCCATGACCGTCGGCGCTATCGGTCTGGGGATGATCAACGTGCCACTGGGGCTGGCCCTGATCGCCAGCGTTGATGTGGACCGCATTGGACCCACCTCCGCGATCGCAGTCATGCTGCAGAGCCTCGGCGGACCACTGGTGCTCGTGGCTATCCAGGTGGTCATCACCGTGCGAACCCTTCACCTCGGCGGCACGGCCGGGCCCGTTGCAACCATGAATGCTGCCCAGTTACGTGCGCTGGACCAGGGCTACACCTATGGACTTCTATGGCTGGGAGCGGTGGTCATGCTGCTCATGGGAGTGGCGCTCCTGATCGGGTACACCGCTCGGGAAGTGGCGCACGCGCAGCAGGCTCAGGCGGACGCCGGGAGATCTTGATCGGGCCCGCCGGTCGCTAGTCGATCTCAGCGGTGAGGTCGAACTCCGCCAACGTCCGCGCTACGAGATCACGCAGCGCAGGCCGAGTGGTAATCCCGTCGGGTTGGTAGCCGAGGATGTGAATGCAAATCCTGTTGAGCTCCGAAGCACGGCCGTAGAACACCTGCAATTGACCGCCGGTGCGCTCGACCCAGCGCCGCGTGACGTGCTGGCTCCTGCCCCGCACGTAGGCATATTCGGCGTGGGTGCCATCGGGACGGGTGACCACCGGACCGGCTTCCCCGAGATTTGAACATACGGCCGGCTGATCCGGATCATCCAGCGCGTAATCGACTAATTGTCTCCATGTCCGGTTCGGTGTGAACGGCGTCATCGGAGCGAGTTCCATGGCCTGATCCGGTGTCTCGCGGAGAGTCTGCAGCGCATGTTTGATAGCCGTGCGCGCCGCGCCGAGATCTGAAGTCACATGCGCCGGGTCGATACTGGCGCGGGCGAAAGAGACCGCGACTGCACGAGTGTCGGTGGCAGTGCGTTGGCTCACGAGTAGCCAGATCGTGACCTCACCGTCGCTTTTTCGGCGCCCCATATGTTCGCCGAGTTTCGCGGTCAACGCAGCGGCCAGTGTGCTTTCCGTTCCACCGAGGGCGGCCGCCCGGGAATCCCATTGGTCTATGTCTATATGAAGCGAGATACCGGGCACCAGCACAGGCTCATCCAGTTCAGTTTCGGTGCCGACGACTCCGCGGGATGCAACCGATGGGGCGCCGTCACGCCGGCGGCGTTGCGCCTCCCGCAGCGCAGCGACGAGCGCGCGCCCAGCGGCAGGAGTGCCGCGCGCCGCTTCGCCCGCATCCTGAAGCAACGCGTGCAGCCGCTTTCGTGACCGTGGCGGCGGGTAACCGTAATCGCGGGTATCGCCGAGGATGGCCAGTGTCACCGCGATCACACCGCCCAGACCATCAATCACGTAGTGGGACATCACCAGGGTGACCGCGGTCGAGCCGTCAGTGAGGGGCAGTACGCTGAGACGCCAGGCAGGACCGGACTCCGCGTCGATCGGCAGTTGTGAGCATTCGTCAAGCCAGTCGCCGACCTCTGCGCGGGGCCGGGCGCGCTCGGCGATGTCAAGCTCCGAGGGCTGGCGATCCGAGACCCACCGGTACCGACCGAAAGGCAACGGCGACCGTTCGATCCGCCGCCCCAACAAGCCGTAGGCAAGATCGCGGTGAAAACGCTTGAGTTCGTCCAAATCGAGGGGGTGCTCATAGAGCCACCCGACCTGCATGACTTCCTTCTGACCAGCGGCACGATGCCCCGAGTAGAAGGCTTGGTCGAGCAATGCGAGCCGATTGTCGGAACGCATGTGGCCGTCGGACGTGTCACCGCCGGATGCGTCGGCGTACGAGGCTGTTCGTGGGAGACGTATACGCACTGCCGCTGATCAGCCTCCGTTGAAATGACGGTTATCCGACCGGGACTCTGACGCCGGACCGGGTCCGCAAGAACGATATCCGATCGGGCCCCAGCTGTGCCGGGTTCTTCGGCTAGTCGGCCGAGCCATTACTCTTCGATCGTGAGTCCAATCGGAGGGGCGCCTTCAGTGCCTGCGGGCGGCGAGCATGCGGGGTCCACCGCCCGGCCTGTCGCTCTGTTCGTTCTGGGATTGGGTCGGTCGGGGACGTCGGCACTGGCGCGGGTTCTCTCGCTGTGCGGTGGCGCCCTGCCGCCCGGACTGTTGGGCGCCACGTCGACCAATAAGCGTGGATTCTTCGAGCC
>CAIOYU010000173.1 GCA_903862565.1 uncultured Actinomycetes bacterium
ATGTCGTTGAGGCGGTTGGTGGCCTCGAGGTATTCCTGCACCCAGCGAGCGATCACCGCTGAGCTTTTCTCCACCTTGGTCAGCTGGCCCACGACCTGACCCACCGGGTTGAAGGCCACGTCCACCGTCTCGTCGGGGTAGCGGCTCGTCGCGGCGACTGCCATACCGGACACCATGTACTGCAATGGCATTCCCAGCGGTTCCGGGTTGCCCGGCGCCTCCCAGGCCTCCGTCCAATCATTGCGCAGCATCCGTGCCGGTTTGCCGGTGAACGACCGGCTTCGCACGGTGTCGCGACTGCCGGCCTTGGCGTAGGCGGCCTGCTGCACCGGAGTGTTGTGCGCCTCCTCGACCATCAGCCACTGCGACCCCGACCACGCGCCGGCGCATCCCAGCGCCAGTGCCGCGGCGATCTGCTGTCCGCTGCCGATTCCGCCCGCGGCCAGCACCGGTCGTGGGGCCACCTCCTTGACCACCTCGGGCCACAGCACGATCGAGCCGACATCGCCGCAGTGGCCGCCGGCCTCGCCACCCTGGGCGATGATGATGTCGACGTCGGCGTCGGCGTGCTTGCGGGCCTGGCGGGCGGAGCCGCACAACGCGGCGACCTTGCGGCCCGACTCGTGGATGCGCTTGATCATCTCGGTCGGCGGGGTACCCAGAGCGTTGGCGATCAGCGTCACCTTCGGGTGGCGCAGTGCGACCTCGACCTGTGGGGTGGCCGTCGCCTCGGTCCAGCCGAGCAACTGCAGTGCATGCGAGTCAGCGTCGCCGGTCGGGACGCCGTGATCGGCGAGGATCTTCTTCGCGAAGTCCAGATGTTGTTGCGGGACCATCTTTTTCAGCATCTCGGCGAGTTCCTCGCCGGACATGTCGGTGTTCATGCCCTCGTACTTATTGGGGATCACGATGTCGACGCCATAGGGGTGGTCACCGATGTGTTCGTCGATCCAGGCGCATTCGATCTCCAGCTGTTCAGGAGTGAACCCGACCGCCCCGAGAACGCCGAAGCCGCCGGCCCTGCTCACCGCGACCACGACGTCGCGACAGTGGGTGAAGGCGAAGATCGGGAACTCGATGCCCAGGTCGTCGCAGAGGGAAGTGTGCATGAACGGGGCTCCTTGGCCGTCGGTGAACCGACTGAAACGTGTTCTAGTTTAGCGACCGGAGAGCTCACCCGCCGGGAGTACCGTAGTAAGTGCGCTCACCGTCGAGCGTGGTCGATGAGGAGGTCTTCAGATATGCCCACTCTGGGCAGAACGGTGATGTTGACCCTCGCCCTTCTCGCGGGCGCTCTCGGCACGGTTTCGCCGGCCTCGGCCAGTCCCCCCCAGGCACCCTGCTATAACGGCGTCTTCCCGCTGAATCCGTATGTGGACAACTGCGCGATCCCGTCGCGCCCGCCCCGGGTTCTCGGATCAGCGCCCGACCAGACAGCGCTGTTGAACTGCCGTTTCGGCAGTGAAGCTTTGCAGAGGATGTGTCTGTCCCTCTACGTCAACGGTGGTTATGGCTGGAACCCCGGGGGTGTCCTGGTACCCGGCTATCACCCGTAACCGTGGACCAAGCCATCACCCGTGAGGAAGCGGTTGCTGCGCTGGGTCCCCCCGATGGGATCACTCGGCTGCCATTTCCAGCCGAGCCGTCGAATCGCGTCGGCCCGACGGAGAACGACCGCCTCGCGGACGACCCTTTCCGATTCCTCGTGGTACTCGGGCTCAGCAGTGCTCTGTCGCGGGTGCTTTCTGTAGATCAGCCCCGGCTCCGTCTGCATCCACCCCATGGCGACCGCTTCGGCCGCCAGCAGTGGCCCGATATCCTCAAAAGCTGGGATGGCGGGCCAACCCCCAAGCGCCACAAGAAGTTCGGTGTACATCGTGGTGGTGGTACCGACTGCTAGTTTGGCACCCACTCGCAAACCGTCCGCGAGCAATCCGGCGGCGAGTCGCCCGGGAGGGGGACCCGCAGGACCGGGGTTGATCCGCCCGTCCGGGTGCAGATCCAGCGCCGGGGCCACCGTCCACCCCAGGTCATGGTTCGCAACCAGCACCTCAATGTCGCGGGCTAGAGCGTGCTCGTCAGGCAGCAGGTCATCAGCGTCCAGTGCGCGCAGGAGAACCCCCTCGGCTCGATCCAATGCAATCGTTCGGGCACGAGCGGCCCCGCCCCTACGGGCCATGGAGGTCGAAATCCAGGTTCTATCCGGCAGACGCTCAAGAGGCGTGCCGGTCTTGCCGTCCTCCTGCACGATCCATTGGATCGACCATCCCGCAGGCAGTCGCTGCGAAGCAATCGATTCGTAGGTCTCGCGCAGGTAGGCATCGCCCCCGGCGAAGACGGGGGTGATTATCGAGAATGTCGGCATTGCTCTGCCGGTGCCGAGTGGAGGTCTCGATGGGCCATGGAACCAGTATGGGCACCGGGTAGCCTCACCGGTCATGGGACGCGAAGCAGGCGATGCGGCGGGCGGCCGCGTATCAGGGAAAGTCGTACTGATCAGTGGCGGGGCGCGGGGCATGGGCGCGGCCTTCGCCCGAATGCTGGTCAACGAAGGTGCCCAGGTGGTGTTGGGCGACATCCTCGACAAAGAGGGGGAGGCGCTGGCCGAGGAACTCGGTGACGCCGCCCGCTACGTGCACCTCGACGTCACCAGCGCCGAGGACTGGAAGTCCGCCGTGGACAGCGCGGTGGAGGCCTTCGGCAAGCTCAACGTCCTGGTCAACAACGCCGGGATCGTGCAGGCAGCCCCGCTCAAGACCGCCGACATCACGCGGTGGCAGAAGGTCCTCGACGTCAACCTCACCGGGCCGATGCGGGGCATCCAGGCGGTGATCGAGCCGATGATCGCCGCCGGCGGCGGGTCGATCATCAACGTCTCCTCGATCGAGGGCATGCGCGGTGCGGTGTGGGCGCACAGCTACGTCGCGTCGAAGTGGGGCCTGCGCGGGCTGACCAAGTCGGCCGCACTGGAACTGGCCCCGGAGAACATCCGGGTCAATTCGATCCATCCTGGCTTCATCCGCACCCCGATGACAAAACACCTGCCGGACAACATCGTTCAGGCGCCGATGGGACGCCCGGGAAAGCCCGACGAGGTCGCCACCTTCGTGGTGTTCCTGGCCAGTGACGAGTCGTCGTTCTCCACCGGTTCGGAGTACGTGGTCGACGGCGGGCTGATCACCGACGTGCCGCACCGCGCTATCTGACCCGGCGCCAGACGCTGCCGACCGCCGCCTTGCCCACGGCCATTCCCAACGCGGGCAGGTGGCCCAGCGCACTGGGCACCGCGCCGCGCTGACCCGGTGCGGTGACCCGCAACACCGGCCAGTTGCGCGCGGCGGCCATCGAGGCCAGTCCCGGCCGAGGGTTAACCGGCCGCGGATGGCCGACGAGTTCCATCAGCGCGGCGTCCTCGTCGCCGTCGGCGTAGAAGAAGCTGTTACGCAGCTGCACTCCACGGGCGTCGGAAAAGCGTTGCACCGCAGCGGCTTTCTGATGCCCCCAGACGATGGGTCGGTTCACCCGCCCGGTCAGGGTTCCACGCTCGTCCAGTTCGAAGGTGTTGCAGACCACATTGTCGATGCCCAGCGCGCGAGCCACCGGTTCGGCGTGGATGGTCAACGCCGATGAACTGATCACCAGGGTGTGACCGCGCTCGCGGTGGGCCTGCACGATCTCGCGCATCAGCGGATACACCTTGTGCGCAACGTATTCGGCGAACACCCGCTCGCCGATGACGTCCAACTCGGTGAGCGACTCGCCGGTCAGATAGCCGACGGCCTTGCTCAGCAGGCGCTCGAACTGCATGCGGCCCAGTCGATAGCGCACCGAGGCCTCGACGACACCGAGCACCTCGCCCAGTCGAGCCTGACCGCGGCGGAACCGGTCACTCGCGTGGGCCGCTGCGGTGAAACCCGCGACCAGGGTGCCGTCGAGATCGAAGAATGCCCCCACCGTGGGCCCGGACGGTCCCGCCGCGATCTGTGCGACGGGATCGGATGTGAGCATCACCTGACCATCATGCCCGTCATGCGGTCCGGCGCCGTGCGGCCGCTTCGAGTTCCTCTTCGTAGGCGCCCTCGTCGCGCCCGAGTGCGATCGTGGCTGCGGCCATCGCGGCGAGCGCGATACCGAGGACCAGGGCCGTCCGCGGGTTGACGGCCAGATGCTCGCCGAGCACCACCTGGCCGAGCATGACCGCGACGACGGGTTCGAGCACCAGCATCGCCGGCACCGAGGCCCGCAACGAGCCGGCATGGAACGCCGATTGCTGCAGTAGCGTGGCTGCCACTCCGACCAGGACCAGGACGTAGGCGACCGGGGACGTCAGCAGGCGAGCGGCGTTGCCTTCTGTGACGATGTTCATGACGATCTTGGTGAGCAGCGACACGACCCCGAACAGCATGCCCACCGCGGTCGCCAGGAGCAGCGCCCGCCGCCACCCGGCCAGTCGCATGGCGAACGGCAGCACACTGACGGCGCATACCAGCGCGACAGCGGCGACGATCATCGCCGGCCGTTCGGAGTTGTCGTAGTCGCCGGGTTTGGCCCGCGCCAGCGCGACGAACACCGCCAGTGCCGCAGTGAGGACGACGGCCCAGAGCCACTCGGTCCGGGTCACGCTGCGGTTGGCCAGCCGGGCGCTGAGCGGGAGGGCGAACAGCAGTGCCGACACCAACAGCGGAGCGACCAGCAGCAGGGACCCGAAGGCCAGCGCGATGGCCTGGAAGATGAATCCGACGATGGCCGAGGCGGTTCCGGCCCACCAGAGCGGGCGACGCAGCAGCGTCGTCACCATCACTGCGCTGACGCCCTGATCCTCGGGGACGTCCATGGTGGCGCGCTGGCGCACCACGATCCCGATCGCGATGAAAACCGCGCTGGCCAACGCCGCGGCGACGACCAAGCCATGCTCGAGCATGTCGCCAGTCCCTTCCTCAGCGTCGCTGCTTCCCCCGAATGTAGGCCACCGGGGGTTACTGCACGGGCACGACAACCGGTGCTGAACCATAACCGGTGACCCGGACCCAGCCGGGCGCCGTGGGGCCTTCGGGCACCCGGGCGTGGATTTCGGCCGACTCCCCGGGGAAAACGGTGACGTAGTTGTCGTCGTACTCGATGGGAAGGATCTCGTCGCCGTCAGCAGCGTCGGAGCCCTCGGCCAGTACCTCGGCCCGCTCGAAGAATCCGACCCGCGACGTCGGGTTGCGCAGGCGGATGGTGACGTTGGGTCCGTCGCGTCGTGCGCTGACCTCGAGAGTGGCCGTGGCCATCGTGTTCAGCGCCGTCATGTCCGCCCAGCTGATCTGTTTGGAGTCGAAGGCCGCGTCGTTGTCGGGTGGGCCGACGTCGTCGGGGGTCCGCGACTGCCAGTACACGTTCTCGGCGAGGACAGCCCCGTCGGCGCCGACCAACTCGCAGCGGACGAAGAACACCGGGGAGTCCGCCGGCCCGGCCGCCAGCGTCATCGCCGACACGGCGCCACCGGCGGGCACCGCGACACCGTCGGTGGTGCGGTCCTCGCGTTGCTTGCCGGTGACGTCGTAGACGCGCACCCGGACCCGCAGGTTCTCCTGCGGGTCGAGCGTCTGGTTCACCACGCTGACCCTCGCCTGCCTGTGGTCTCCGGTGGCGTAGGAGTCGAACACCACCGACAGCGGCCGCAGGCCCTTCTTGGCGCCGTAGTAGGCGCCCCCCGGCCGCAGGTAGTAGTCGAAGATGTTGCCGAAGAACGACGGCCAGTGGCTGTTGAGCATCCAGTAGATGGTCATCTTGTGGCCGTCCCACCCGTTGGCGGCAAACGACTCGAACTGCGCCCGGGTTGCTTCGTAGTGGGCCAGTTGCGCCTTGTCGGCGAACATCTCGGCGCCGGTGGACGGGCCGTAGCGACGGTCGATCACCCGACGGACGTTGGTCAGCGTCGAGTTCTGCTGGTTGGAGCCGGCGTGGAAGTACCAGGTGTCGTTGATCGGCCACATCTTGTCCGAGGGGATGAACCGCTTCAGGCTGGCGTAGGGCGGAATGTGTTCGTTGTCGCCCTGCTCGGCCGACGACCCGCGGGCTGCGCTGTAGCGGCCGGCGAACCAGTACGACGGCGGCCGCCAGCTGTACGGTCCGGCCATCTGGATGCCGTCCCACAACGGCGTGCCGTCGGCATCGCGGGCGAACGCCGACACGGTGTCGACAGTGGCGTTCTGCCAGTGGGATTCATCGAGGATCCGGTGGTAGGCCGTGCGCACCGCCTCCGGCGGCCGGCCGTCGCTGCCGTTGGCCCACACGAAGACAGCGGGATGGGAACGCAGCATGTCGATCTGCGACCGCATGCTCTCGGTGGCGACGCGGCGGTCCTCGTCGTCCCACTGCTGCCACTTCTCCCACTGGTTGCAGCACATCCAGCCGTACATCAGCGGAATGCCGAGTTCGTCGGCCTTTTCGACGAACCGGGCGGAGGCGATCTTGGATTCCAGGCGCAGCATGTTCACCCCGAGATCCTTGGCGTAGCGCAGGATCGTCGCATCGCGGTCCGGGTCGTACCGATAAAGCAGGTCGGGGGTGTAGGTGGCGCCGCGCACCAGGAAGTCCCGGCCGTTGACCTTCAGGTAGAAGTTCCCGCCGGGACCGGAAGCCTCTGCGCTGTCGTCGGAGTCCCGCGCGCCGGTGACGGTGCGGATGCCGAACTTCGATGCCGCCGTGGCGGTCACCGCACGGTTCTGGGTGAAGTCGAGCCTGAGGTCGTAGAGGTCCGGGCTGCCCAGCGTGTAGGGCCACCACAGGTCCGGATCGCGGACGACGAGTTGGTCGAATTCCTCGGGCCGGAAGCTGACTTCGCGTTCCTCGCCCGGTTGCAACGCCACCGGCTGGCTGACCCGGACCGTGGGCTCGCCGGGGCGGCTGATGGTCGCCCGCAGGACACCGGTCACCGGGGATCCGGAGTAGTTGCGCAGGGTGCTGTAGACGGTGAGCTTGGCACTGTCGGTGGCGGGCAGTGGCAGTTCGGTGTTGACGGTGGCCGTCCCGATACCGACGGGCCCGAAAGCCTTCAGGTGAACGGGTTTCCAGATTCCGGCGTTGCGGTCGGGCACGAAGGACGGGCCATCGGCTTTGCCCTGGTATCCCAGAAACCGCCAGTTGATCCAGTCGTACCAGCTGTCGGCCAGTTCCACGCCGTCGACGTCCTGGATGGCCCGCTCCGGGATCACCTTGACCGCGAGGGTGTTGGGCCCGCCGCGGCTGATCCAGGGGGTCACGTCGAGGGTGTGGGCGTTGTACATGCCGACGATCGCCCGGCTGTCGGCGATGCGCTGCCCGTTGAGCCAGATGTCGGCGCGGTAGTTGATACCCGGGAAATCCAGTTGGTAGGAGCTGAAATCGGCGGGCGCGGTGAAGGTGGTGCGGTACCACCAGTCCTGCTTGTAGAGATCCTGGGGAACCTCGGTGAGCAGGTTCTTGCCGTAGTACAGGTTCGGGTACACCCCGGCGTCTTCGAGGATCTGCAGCACGGTGCCGGGCATGCGGCGGACCGGCACCCAGGCGGTGTCGACGTAGCCGGGGGAGGAGATCGCCGCGCCGTCGGCGTGCAGGCCCTCGCTGTTGAGCCCGGTTGCCGACGTCAGTTTCCACCCGTCGGCAAGTTCGACGTCCTGCGCCGCGGGCGACTCCGACTCGGTCATCAACCGGAAGTCGCCTGCGCACGCCAGCAGCAACAGCATGACCGCGACGACCCGCATCAGCGATCTGGCCACGGTGATCAGGACTCCTGGGGGCGGGGCCCCGATGGGGCGCGGGCCGAACCGGCCTTCATTCTGACACTCCCGCAGCGGGAGTTTAAACCGAGCCGGATGGCCAAAGGACAATTAGGCTTGACGAATGACACCAGCACCCGACCAAGACCGCGCCGTCACCCGGCGAGCCATCGCCGACGCCCTGCTCACCGCACTCGACCGGCGTCATGACGTGCTCGACGCGATCGTCGCCGCGGACAACCGCGAGGCCGCGATCGACTCCATCACCGACCTGCTCGGCACACCCCGGGTGGGCAGCGAAGCGGTGATGGGCATGTCGTTCGACCAGCTCACCAAGGACTCGCGCCGGCGGATCGCCGCCGAGTTGGACGACCTCAACAGCCAGCTCAGTTTCACCGCATCGGAGCGGCCCGCCAGCACCGAGGACAACCTGCGGCTGCGCCCGTTCGCGCCGGACGCCGACCGCGACGTGTTCGCCGCACGTACCGAGGAAGTGGGCGCGGCCGGAGACGGCTCGGGCAGCCCCGCGGGGTCGCTCGATGACGAAATCAGTGCGGCCCGCGAAGGGCACCGCGTCGAGGAGGCCGCCTGGTTCGTGGCCCTCGACGGCGAGGAGAAAGTCGGCATGGTCTTCGGCGACCTCGTCGGCGGCGAGGTCGTCGTCCGCGTCTGGATTCATCCCGAGCACCGCAAGAAGGGCTTCGGAACCGCTGCCCTGCGGCGGTCGCGGAGCGAGTTGGCCGCCGTCTTCCCTGCTGCGCCTCTGGTCGTGCGGACACCCGGTTCGGCGAGCTGACGGGTGCCGGTCGTAGCGCCGGACATACCGACCGCATTCCGATACCCGGAAGCCCGGACCGGCACCTCGCACGCCCGGCTGCGAAACCGGGTGCTGCGCCTGACCGGCGTCGACCTGTTTCCCTCGGATGAGGTCGGGGCGGCGTTCAAGGTCGGACTGACCGAAGGCGACCCGATCGCCGAACGGTTCGTGGCCGAGACCTACCACGGCGAACTCGGTGCCCGGCGGGCCCGAGAACTGGTGGAGCAGGCCCAGCAGGTCGGCATCGGGAACGTGCCCGAGGCACCGGAGTCGATGCGGGAACTGATGCAGGACTTCGAGACGGTTCCGGACTGGGTCGACCCGGAACTCGTGGAGGAGGGCGCGGCCGTCTGGCGGCGCTGGGCATACGCGCTCGGCGCCGTCGGTAACGCCGGCACGATGGACACCTACACCGAGGGCTGGCTGGCGTTGCCGCTGTCGCTGTCCGGCGGTTACGCCGGGGAACGAGCGCTGCACCGCTACATGGAGACCTCCCGTTGGTGGATGGAGGTCAGCAAGCCCGGCGCGGTCCTGACGCCGGGTTCGAAGGCCCGTGCCATCTCGCTACACGTCCGGATCATGCACGTCAGCGTCCGGGCCCGGGTGCGCGAACACCCGGAGTGGGACTTCGAGCGTTACGGGCTGCCGATCAGCCAATCGGCGATGCTGCTGACCCTGCTCGGCGGCAGCGTGGCACCGGCGCTGGGGCTGACCGCGCTGGGGTATCTGACGTCCCCGCACGAGATGCGCGCGGTGCTGCACTTCAACCGGTATTGCGGCCATCTGGTCGGGGTGCGCTGCGACGACTACTTCCCCGAGACGGTGCTCGACGGCTGGCGCATCCTGTTCATGGCCGACGCGGCACGCAGTTACGACTCGGCCGACGCCGGCACCGAACTGGTGCAGTCCTTCGTGCCGTCGTTCGCACCCAAACCCCATCAGCGGGGCAGGGAACGACTGCGCGCCGAGTATCACCATCGCGTGCAGGCGGGTTACACCGGCCTGTTCATGCTGCCGTGGAACCGGCGCCGCTACGACCTGCCGTCACCGCTGCCGGGCATGGCGCTGCTGCTGGCGCGGGCGCCCTTCGTCGCCGGCGTGGAGGTGGCCCGCCGGTTGATCCCCGGTGTGGACCAGCGCTGGCAGCAGTTCGCCGTCGACAGGTGGGAACGCTGGTACCAGTGGCAGTCCGGTGGCAAGGCGGCGGAGTTCACCGCGGCGACGCCACTGCGGCGATAGCCGCCTGTCGGCATC
>CAIOYU010000174.1 GCA_903862565.1 uncultured Actinomycetes bacterium
CTCGACTGCTGACAGAGCCGTCCTTCCACGCGTATTCGCCGCCTTAAGCCCGGCGAAGGTTCCAAGTATATGCCGCTCACGGTCGTACCAAGCCTCGGCCAACGCAAGACGGGCGATTTCTTGGGCCCCCATGTCTTTAATCACGGGTTGCCAGAATTCGCACTCGGAAAGCAGTTTTCCGCATGAGCATTCAATGTCGTCTTCCATGCTGAAGCGCCCCAGAAAATTGGCTTGCCCCAAGGAAACGATCGAATCTGACTGACCCAGAGCTATGTCCAAAATTGTTGACCCGCAATGTCGGGCACCCATGATGTAAATGAGACCAGCCATTATGCGAGTCTAACTTAGCCGGGCTTCGCCACACCTGACGGGCGCGTTGCCGGTGCCGTTTAGATGCTGATGTGGCTTGCGCCGATACCGCGACGTTCTCCCCCCGATAGTCACCAACGAGAAATCGCCGGCGGGAACTGGGCTGCCAGGAATCTGCGGGTCCTTACCCACAGATAGAACACTCCGCGCGCAATGATGTTGGACAGCCGTGCTTGCGATTGAAACGGCAGGCCGTTTTCAGCGAGAACGTTTCGTGCGGCACGAAGTTCGAGCAGGTACGGCTTGTACACATTGTGGATTACCGGTGTTGGCACCACGTACCTGCCCAACCCGAGGCCGACGTGGCGGGCGGAGATGATTCGCAGGCCATGGAAGTGATAGAAGACCGAATTGCCATAGGGAAAGCGTGTTGCATTCCACGGTGCCAGTGCCAGTTCCTTGTCGGCAAGAACGTGCACCAACTGCCCGAAACGTTCCGGCCAGTCATCAAGGTACTTCTGGTCGCCAAATTTGCCGTCCTCGGAACGCGCGAAGCACCACTCGATGCAGCGCTCCTCCCACCATCTCCTGACGATCTCCCCGCCTTCACGGTTGACAGTCAGAAACTGAACGCAGAAGCGGCCCGATTCCACTGTCCGGTCATGCTCGGGCGCGTAGGCGTGGTCGGTGATCAACACTTGTTTGCCCGACGCTTCGAATTCGCGAAAGATCGGCGCCGGATCGCGCAGGAACCACAGGTCGGCGTCGAGATAGGTCACGCGTTCGACAGTCGCGTCGGCTTCGAACACGAAACGCGGCGCGAACGGAGTCAGGGTCCAGCAGTACTCCCCACGTGTCCGGCCAGGCTTAACGGCGAGTAATTCGGCTGTCTCGACGTTTGCCACCGCGAGTAGTCTTACGTTCGGCAGGCTTAACTCATTCAGGACCGAAAATGCCTGTTCGTCGACGCACAAGATCCAGAGTGTGTACTGGCCGGCATGCCGTTGCAGCGAGGCGTGGAGCGCTAGGCCCTGTGGCAGGAAAAACCCGTCGAAGAGTGTGACGTAGTGTTCCACTACCCGGCCCTGAATGAGTTGACGGCGTCGATGACCTGCTCCACCTGGGAATCCGTCATCTGCGGATGGCAGGGAATCGAAAGCACCGTTGCGGCATGGGATTCGCTGGCCGACAGGCCTGCCGGGTCGCGGCGTAGGTCTACACAGGGCTCCTGTCGGTGGACCGGAATCGGATAGTGAATCAGCGACTGAACGCCGCAGTCTTCGAGGTGCTCGATGAGCCGGTCGCGTTCCACGCAGTTGAGGACGTACAGATGGTGAACGTGTGCCCGTTTCTCTTGCGGAGCCTCTGCAAGCTTCACGAGGGGATTGGTGATGCCCGATTGATAGTTCGCCGCAATCTGCTGCCGGCGGTTGGTGAATTCCGGCAGCCATTTGAGTCGCTCGGCGAGTATCGCGGCGTGGATTTCGTCGAGCCGGCTGTTGAGGCCTGCTATCGGGTGGTGATAGCGCACGCTTTGGCCGTAGTTGCGGAGCTGTTGTGCGCGGTGGGCCATTGCCTCGTCGTTGGTGACCAGCATGCCTGCGTCGCCGGGTGCGCCGAGGTTCTTTGTTGGGTAGAAGCTGTAGGCGCCTGCAGCGCCGAAACTGCCGGCGACAGCACCACCCCAGGTCGCTAGATGCGCCTGAGCGCAGTCCTCTATCAGGTGGATTCGCTCGTCCTTGCACAGCTGTAGCCAGGTGTCCATGTCCCTAACCTGGCCGTAAAGGTGCACCAGCAGTACGGCCCTCGTCCGCTCCGACAGGCAGCGCTGCACGCTTTCCGATGACATCAGCCCTGTGCCGGAGTCGATATCAGCTAATACCGGCGTTGCACCTGCGCGCAGAACTCCCAGCACCGTGGCGAATGCCGTCATTGGGGTAGTGATGACCTCATCGCCAGGCCCGATATCCAATGCGCGCAGGATAATTTCGATCGCGTCCATGCCGTTACCGACCCCGACTCCATGGCTGGCTCCGCAGGCGGGAGCCCACTGCCGTTCAAACGCGCCCACCTCGCC
>CAIOYU010000175.1 GCA_903862565.1 uncultured Actinomycetes bacterium
CCGGGGTCCCCGCAGACCACCACTGCACGTGCGGTGTCCTCAGCCAGCGCCCGGATCAGCCGCGATAGCTCGGTTCGCCGTCCGACCAGATCACCCGACGTAGGCACGTCGTGAGTTTATGCCGCGTTCCGGGCTTCTGGAGAATTAGGTGATTTCACGGATACCGGGTCCGGTGTCCAGCAAATACCGTATGGGTCTATCGCCGGATTTCTTGCAACATTTGCCACTATCGGGGGCCTCAAAGAAATGGTAGCCGCATCCGTGCCTACGTCTGGCTTGCCGTCTCACGCGGTGGAGGCCAGCTCTTTGCCCAGGAGGGCGGCTCAGTTCGTGGGTCGTGTTGGGGCGCTGGCGGTGGCGTTGGGTGTGGGAGTCGGTATCGGGTTGGCACCTGCGGTTGGGTTGGCGGATCCGACCGGGTCGGTGGGTGGTTCCGATTCGGATACGACGGGGTCTGCTGGTGGGTCGGGGTCGGTGAGTTCGACGTCGGGCGCCGATTCTTCGTCTCGGCCGTCGGCGCCGGTTCGCCGTGGTGGCCGCGGTGCGGAGCCTGGTACCGGTGGTGGCGCTTCCCGCGGGGATTCGGCCCTGACGCCGCGTGGGCCGTCGGTGGCCGGTGGGGTTTCTGAGCGCGCCAGTACTGCGGGTTCGGGAGGTTCTTCTGCGGGCAGTTCGGCTCCGGCTGCGTCTGCGTCGCCGAATTCTTTCCCGGCTCCCGCGTCCCCGGTGGTTCCGGGTGCGGTGGTGGGGGTGAGTGTCGAGACCCGAGTTGGTCTTGGTGGCCTGCCGGGTGGGGATGGTTCGGGTACGGCCGCCACGGATGTGCCCCGTTGGGCTGATCGCCGTCCGTCTCGTGGTTCGGTGGCCGGTGCCGCCGCGTCGGTGACGTCGGGGTGGGTTCCAGCTGGGGGTCCGCGGGAGTTCACGGCGCCTACTCTGAGTCTCCCGGCGCCCAAGGTGCCGTCGGTGACGGCTCCGGTGAGGGGTTTTCTGTCCCGGGTGTTGTCGGCGCTGGGGATCAATGGCACGAAGACCGCGGGCAATCCGTTTGAGGCGTTCAGCGTCATGGTGTGGGGTGCGTACCGTGAGGTGGAGACCCGCTCCCGGGTGGGGGGGACGGTGGCGGCCGTGGCGCCTCGGGCGGCCGCGGCGGTGGCGGAGGGCACGCCGAGTGTCGCGCAACTGAAGGCCGCAGGTAAGACAGCCGCGGAGGTCAGGGCTTACGGCTATACCGCGGGCGATGTCGCATCCGCCGGATATAGCACGGCCGATCTCAAGACCGCCGGCTACACCGCCGCCGATCTGAAGGCCGCCGGCTACACCGCCGCCGATCTGAAGGCCGCCAGCTACACCCTCGACGAGATGAAGACCGGCGGGTTCACCGCCACCGCACTCAAGGCCGCTGGCAACACCGCCCGGGATCTCAAGAACGCCGGGTTTACTGCGGCCCAGATGTGGGATTCCGGTACTGGGTTTGATGCTGTGGCGATGAGGTTCGCCGGGTTCAGTGCCGCGCAGTTGAAGTTCGATGGTGGGCCGAGTGCTACTGCGTTGAAGGCCGCTGGCTATAACGCCTGGGATCTCAAGGCCGCTGGGTTCACTGCGGCCCAGATGTGGAATGGTGGCGTGGCGGGCGGGATTGATGCTGCGGTGCTGAAGGCCGTCGGGTTCAG
>CAIOYU010000176.1 GCA_903862565.1 uncultured Actinomycetes bacterium
GGGCCGGGGCCTCCACTGCCGGCGCCGCTTCAGCAGCCGCCACCGGGGAAGCGGTCCGAGCAGCGACAGCGGTGGCCGATTTGACCGAAGCCGCTGAGGAACCGGTGTTCGGAACGATGATGCCCCAGAACGGCTTCGCCAACTGAGCCTTGAATCCTGCAACAAGCGCGGCCGCGACATCCTTGGTCTTCTGAGCCTGCTCCGCCGGGGTCAGAGGGTTCACCGAGTTGAACGGGGTGGGGGTTGCGGCATTCCTGACGCTTCCAGGCTCGGAATACTGCCCAAACGTGCGGTCATAGGCTGAGTAGCCCAACTGTTGCCAGGTCTTCGCATCTGCGGTACCGCACGCGGTGGCGCAGTAGTTCAACTCATCAGGTGCCAGGACGTCGGTGTACCCGGTGTTGACCATGATCTTCATCGCCGGTGCCAATGCATCGCCCAACGGGTTGCCCAGCAGGTACTTGCTGCCCAGTCTGTTGAGGGCGAAATTCGCCAACGTTCCCGGCAATCCCATCGCCGCTGTGATCGGGAGTTCATTCGGGACCAAGGTCGCGTAGAACGCCTTGCCAGCCTCCATCGTGAGCGTCTTGACGGTCACGATGAGGTACGTGAAGTTGATCGGGAACTGAAGCACAGAAGCAAGATTGAGTCCGATATCGCTAAGGCTGGAGCCCTGCAACGGCTCTGCGGCCAGTCCGCCGGTCACGATGTTCAGAGGCAGTGCACCAAGAACCGAGTTAGTGATGGCGGGGAGATTGAACACTGCCGGGAAATCCGCAATCGGGTCATACGCCCAAGTGAGGTCCAGCGTTGTGGTGTTGAGCGCGATCTTCCCGTCAGGCGAAGTGGTCGTGCCCGCGGCCGGCATGTTCGGATCAATTCCAAGTGCACTACTGATCTTGGGGAAGCGGGCCGCGAGGCCGCCGTTCGGTCGCAGATGGTTCTGCAGGAAGATCAGACCCTCGTTGGTGTAAGCGGGACCCGTGCCATTGCCCGTCCACGTTGCGGTTGCAGTTGGAGAGGACGTGAAGGGAATGTACCCGGAAGGGGTGTCCCCCTTCACGCTGGCGATCTGCGCGCGATAGGCGTTGATCAGGTTCCCCACCGATCCGAGAGTCGCCAACTCGACCGCGTAACGGCAGCTGGACGCATAGCCCGCCGGTCCGCTGAGGGTGTTCCCGTACCCCTGGTTGCATCCCGGCTGGGGCTCACCCCCGACAAGGTTGTAGAGGTTCTTAGTATCGCCGGCAGTCTTCCGCAGATTAAGTGTCAGTCCGACGTTGACGTCGGCGGTGACACCCAAGCTCACCTGGGTGGCGACGGTGAGTTTGAGGGCGGGCGGGGGGCCGCTACTGAAGGAGATGGTGTCGGAGAGTTGGGCATTCAAACCCGGCATTGCCTTGCTGACGAAGTCAAGCAGGCCTGCGACTAGGCCCGAACTATAAACGGGATCCCAGGTGTAGTCGCGATCGATGGTGATGGCGTTTGCGCTCGGGGCCGCTGTCAGCCCCACCGCCATCGCGGCGGCCATGGACCCGGCGACCGCCATCTTCTTGACGCGCCCGTTCCTGCGCCGATCTACACGATTGCTCTCTGAACCGATCATGACTGAACTCCTTTCTAAACACCGGCCCTGCCGGCGGTGGGTGACTGGATTGGTGGGTTAAGGAGTGCCTGGAACGCCGTTGGATCCGGCTTTGCCAGCGCCGCCCTGGGGTGCGGCACCGCCGGCACCGCCTGCGCCGCCGCTGGTTCCGGTGGTGGCGCCGCCGTTGCCACCGTTGCCACCGTTGCCGCCGCTGCCCGTGCTGTTTCCGCCACTGACGTTGTTCCGCCCGGCCCCGCCGACGCCGCCAGCACCACCGTTGCCCAAGAGGCCTCCGTTGCCGCCCTTGCCAGCCGTGCCGCCGTTGCCGTTGGTTCCACTGCCCGTAGACGCGGCACCACCGGCCCCGCCGACACCGCCGTTGCCGGAACCCACGGGCTGCGCAGCGCCCGTTGCCCCGTCCACTCCGGTGAAGCCCGGGACACTGCCGGATCCGCCGAGGCCACCGGCACCGCCGGCACCCGGGGCCGCACCCGGATCACCGCCGTTGCCGGCATTGCCGCCACCTGCGCCGTCCACGAAAACTGATGATGTAGAACCGCTGCCGCCGGCGCCACCGGTCGCGCCGTTGCCACCCTTGCCTTGAGCCCCGCCCGCGCCTCCGGCGCCGCCGTTGCCGCCGGCACCGGCAATACCCGAACCTTGAGCGGCTCCACCTAGGCCGCCGACGCCGCCAGCACCGCCAGCACCGCCAGCGGCACCGGCACCGCCATTACCGCCGTCCTGACCGGCGGTGGCTGCTGAGACTGCGGCGTTCGCGTTCGTCCCTGCCTTGCCGGTGCCGCCGTTGCCGCCGTTGGCTGCGCTACCTAAGCCTCCGGTACCACCGCCACCACCAGCGCCACCGTTTCCGGATGTGCTGCCGCCCTTACCGCCGGGACCGCCGGCACCACCGGTACCGCCGGCACCCGTTGTACCGACGCCGCCTGCAGCCCCGCTGTTTGCAGCGCCGCTGCCGCCCGTAGCGCCGCTACCGAGCCCGCCGTTACCTCCGGTGCCGCCTTTACCGCCGTCGCCCACCGATCCGCCATCGCCACCGGTTCCACCAGCGCCACCAGCCGCGCCGTTGCCGAAGATGCCGGCGGTGTTGGAGCTGTACGCGTTGCCGCCGGCGCCGCCATTGCCACCCGTGCCCGTTCCGGTCGGTGACGTCTCAGCTCCGGCGACGCCGTCATTGCCATACGGCAGACCTGCGCCGCCCTTGCCACCGGCGCCACCGGTACCGGCGGTGCCGGGGTTGCCGCCGTTACCACCAGTTCCACCGTTGCCGCCGGCACCACTGTTCTGGTTAGCGGCAGTACCGGTCGCCGTGTAGCCAGCGCCACCGTTACCTCCGCTACCTGCACTGGCAGTGCCTCCAGCGCCGCCGTTACCGCCGTTGCCGCCGACGCCTTGCTGGCTCGTCGCCGCCTGTGCCTTACCCGCAACGCCGCCAGCGCCGCCAACACCGCCGTTACCAGCAGTGCCCGCATTTCCGCCATTGCCTCCGGTACCGCCGGTGGGCGAGGTGCCATTGCCGGCACCTCCGTTGCCGCCCGTGCCGCCGTTGGCATTGCCACCCACGCCGCCCGCGCCGCCCGTTCCGCCTGCACCGCCGGTCCCGGACGTGGTACCGCCCAAACCACCCGAACCGGCCGCGCCGCCAGCGCCGCCGTTCCCGGCGATGCCTGCATCAGTGCCGTTGGTGCCCGTGCCGCCACCTGCGGACCCGGTGTTTCCATTCGTGCCATTGGCACTGGCGCCGCTTGCGCCCGCACCGCCGTCACCGCCATAGCCGCCGTTGCCGACCGACCCACCGTTGCCGCCCTGGCCGCCGATACCACCGTCCTTCCCGCTACCCGCAAACGACGAACCGCCCTTGCCGCCAGCACCACCGTTGCCGCCGGTCACAGTGCCCGCAGCTCCGGATGCGCCGGTCTTGCCCACCAGTGAGCCGATACCGCCAGCACCGCCAGCGCCAGCCGTTCCGGCCGTGCCAACGTTGCCGCCGTTGCCGCCGTTACCGCCAGTGCCGCCCTGTTGCGCAGGGTTCGTCCCGTTGAAGCCGGCGCCGCCGTTACCGCCATTACCCGCGTTGGCGGTACCAGCCGCTCCACCGGCGCCGCCGTTACCGCCGATGCCGTCGATGCCCGACGCGAGGGCCTTGCCGCCGGCACCACCGGCACCACCGGCAGCACCATTGCCGCCTGTCGCGGCACTGCCGCCGTTGCCGCCAGAACCGCCGTTGATAGTGCCAGCCGTGCCGGCGGTTCCAACAACACCGCTGCCGCCACTGGCATTGCCGCCAGCGCCGCCTGCGCCGCCGATACCACCGGCACCACCGTTACCGGAGATCGTGCCGCCATTGCCACCGGCGCCACCGGCACCACCGAGACCGCCGTTACCGCCGGTGCCCGATGCGTCTGCACCGCTGGCACCGCTGGTTCCGGTCGCGTCGGCACCGCTGGTGTTGGCACCCAGAGCACCGATTCCTCCGTTGCCGCCCGCTCCGCCATCGCCGACCGCGCCGCCATTGCCACCGACACCGCCCTTGCCACCGGCCTTACCTGTTCCGTCGGCGGCTTTGCCGCCAGCGCCACCTGCACCACCATTGGCGGCCAGTACGGTGCCGACCGCACCCACGGCGCCGTCCGCGCCGGGCGTGGAACCGGTACCGCCCTTGCCACCAGCGCCGCCTGCGCCGCTGGTTCCAGCTTCCGGTGCGCCGCCGTTTCCGCCGGCACCGCCGTCGCCACCGGCGCCGAGGTTATCCGTCGCGTTCGCCGGCGAGAGTCCAGCGCCACCGACGCCACCGGCGCCACCTCCCACTGCGCCGCCAGCGCCACCATTTCCACCGGCGCCGCCGACACCGTCCTTGCCCGTTGCCGCGAGAGCCTTGCCGCCAGCGCCAGCGGCGCCTCCGACGCCGCCGACGCCGCCGACGCCAGCTGCACCCCCGTTACCGCCGACACCGCCCGTCGGGGTTGCCGCGTTACCTGCGCCGCCGACACCACCCGCACCGCCGATCGCGGTGCCGCCGATACCACCGGCGCCGCCTGCGCCGCCGTTACCGCCGTTACCGGACGTGGTGCCGCCGGTCCCGCCGGCGCCACCGGCTCCACCCGTGCCACCGGCTACGCCGGCGGTGGCATTACCGCCGTTGCCGCCGGCTCCACCACCGACTGAGCCGGCAGTCCCGGCCGTACCGTTGCCTGCCGCGCCAGTGGTGCCCGCACCGCCTGCACCTCCGTTACCGCCGTTACCGTCCACTCCGGCGTTTCCACCGGCACCGCCGGCGCCGGCTAGGCCGCCTCCGCTACCACCGTTACCGCCGTTACCGGTGACGAGCGAGTTGCCGCCAGCGCCACCTGCGCCTGAGCCCGCGCCGTCGCCACCGTTGCCGCCGTTGCCCTTCAGATTCGCGTCACCCCCGGCGCCACCGGCGCCACCGGAGCTGCCGCCCACGCCGCCGTTGCCGCCATCTCCGGCAGCCAGCGCGTCGCCACCCCGACCGCCTGCGCCCGTACCGGAGCCCGCTCCGCCGGCGCCGCCGTTACCTGCTCCCAGCGCATTGCCGCCCGCGGCGCCGACTGCATTGCCCGCGCCCGTTCCGCCGTTACCACCGTTACCCGACGTTGAACCGCCGTTACCGCCGACGCCACCCTGGTTGTTGCCACCGCGCCCGTTACCGCCGTTGCCGCCGTTGCCAATGGCTCCACCATTGCCGCCGTTACCGCCCGGGCCGTTGTTTCCGCCAGTACCACCGTCGCCGCCGTTGCCCGACGGGGACGTGGCTGCAGCACCGGCCGCGCCTGTCTGGCCGTCGGTAGCCCCCGCGCCGCCAGCGGTGCCGCCCTTGCCGCCGATCCCTGCCGTGCCCGGGTCTCCACCGTTCCCACCCCTGCCACCGGTATTGGATGATGCGCCATCGCCGCCGCGCCCGCCGTCGCCGCCGGCTCCGACTTGGCCGCCGGTACCGCCGTTGCCACCGTTGCCATCACCGCGCCCGCCGATGCCGCCATTCCCGCCGACACCACCGACACCGCCATTGCCACCAACACCGCCGTTACCGGCCGGTCCGCCGGGATTGCTGAAGGTTGGCGCGTAGCCCACGCCGCCGACACCACCCGATCCACCGACACCGCCGCGTCCGCCGAGACCACCCGCACCACCGCGACCAACCGAGCTGCCGTTGCCACCTAAACCGCCAGCACCGCCAGCACCGCCAGTGCCGCCGGCACCACCGGGGCCACCCGGAACAATTGTGGCTGGGTTGCTGCAGAAGCCCGGGCAGCTTCCCGCGGTGCCCACGGCACCGGTGGTGCCGGGTGCACCCGCGCCACCTGCGCCGCCGTCGCCGCCGTCGCCCCAGAGCGCCTTCAACCCAGCACTGCCCCCGCTACCGCCGTTGCCCGCGAGGCTGCCTACGACGGTGGCGTTACCACCGCTGCCGCCCTTGCCACCGTTGCCACCGAGGACACCACCGGCTCCGCCGTTCCCGCCGTCCGTGCCGGCCGCTGACGCTGACAAGGCGTCAGCACCGTTGCCGCCTGCGCCGCCGTTGCCAAACAGTCTGGACCCGTCGCCGCCGATGCCCGCCGTTCCGTTGGAGGCGACGCCCGTACCGGCGTTTCCACCCCGGCCGCCATCGCCGTAGAACAGGCCGCGAGAGTTGGCTCCGTTGGCGCCGATGCCGCCAGTTGAGCCAGCTCCGGCGCCGTTGCCGCCGTTGCCGCCGTTGCCGGCGTTGCCAATGCCGTAGGCGCCCAGACCGGCCTCACCGCCGTCACCACCGTTGCCATTGCCCTGGCAGCTCACGCCGAGGTAAGTGCTGCAACCACCGCCGCCCGAGCCGCCGTGGCCACCCCTACCCCACAGGTAGCCGGCGTTACCGCCATGGCCGCCGACGCCACCCGCGGTGCCCGAGGCGCCATAGGCATTTCCGCCCAGGCCACCGGCGCCACCATTGCCCACCAACGTGCCACCGTTGCCACCGAGACCGCCGGCACCACCACTGCGGCCCTGGCCGCCGACGCCGCCGTCGCCGCCCCAGGTCAGTGCAAAAGACCCGGCGTTGCCGCCCACGCCGCCCGCACCACCGTCACCACCGTAGGGGTTCGCGGGATTCGTCGGACTGCCGTAGAGATACGCCTCCCCGGCACCCCCCTGGCCGCCGATGCCGCCCTTACCAACGATTGCGAAGAGCCCGGTACCACCGCCAGTGCCGCCAGTACCGCCCGCTGCGCCGGTGTAGCCCGACCAGCCGCCGACGCCGCCATTGCCACCACTGCCGCCGAGGAGACCGCCTTTGCCACCGGTGCCACCGGTGGCGCCGACGCCGCCCGCGACCGCCGCCTGTGCGCCGACGCCGCCCGCGCCACCGTCGCCGTAGTACAGACCGCCACGGCCACCGGTGCCACCCGTGCCGTTGTTGTATCCGATCACGCCGTTGCCGCCGGTGCCGCCGGTGCCGAACAGGCCACCGTTACCACCGTTACCACCGTTGTAACCGCTGCCGCCGCTGCCACCGAACAGACCGGCGTTACCGCCGTTGCAGGCGCCGGTCGGGCAGGTGGTGCCGTTCCAGGAGTATCCGGTGCCGAAGAGGATGCCAGCGTTCGGGTGGGCGGCCGTACCGTTGCCCCAGAGGACATTCGCCTGCTTAGCAGCCGCCTTGGCCGCCGCGGTCGTGCTGGCCACCGCCGCCGCCTTCGGAACCGACACCGCTGCCACCGGGCCCGAGGACGCAGCAACCGGGGCCGGAGCGTTCACAGCCGGGCCCGCACTGACGGCTGACGAGGCTGTCTCAGCGGTGTCCGACACCTTCACCGACACCGCCGATGACGGGCCGGCCGTCACAGCGGCAGCATGAGAGGTCGAGGCACGATTCGGCGCCGGGGACGAGGCCGCCGGAGCAGCCACACCGCGCCTGTTCGAACCCGCACCGGTCGCAACGGTATCGCCGGCCCGCTGCCGCGATCCACGCGCCTGGCCCGGTTGAACCGACCCACGGTTGGAACGAGCATCGGCTGACGTGCTCGATCCCGTGGCACCCGCCGACCCGTTGGTGTCGGCATAGGCCGTCGGCGACATGGAAGCGATCGCTGCGCCGATGCCCAGCGCAAACGCCAGAGCACCGACCCGGCCAACATAGCGCGAGTAACCCGAAACCTCGGGCTTGGAGGACTGAGCGCGGTTCTCTTCGATGCGGCGAACGTTGTTCACCGAGGAACGGCGGGCCTGGCTGGAGTCTGCTGACGTCATCGCTGAGTCCTTAGTAAGCCTTCGCGGGGGCCGGTCCCCCACGTGTTGGGCGTGAGTATTCACGTCGGAGTGTGACCTGTCTCGCATTTGCTAGAAATTCGCACACCCGCGTTTCAGATTCTTCTCAGCCGATTACCTGGGTTGGTTTGCTATGCGTTTCCCTACACAAAATGGCCACCGCGGCTTGAGTCGGAACCGTGCGATCAAATTCCCCATTTCTTGCTGGGTTTAGAGCGAGACCCCCTTGCAGCATGCCGCCCGAAGCTGCACAGCCCTTGGGACAGTCTCGGTTAGCTCCGCGGCGCCGTTGGGCGCCGTGACCGAGCCTCGACTGTTGACCGATCTGGGCGCACGATGGAAGGAGGCCGGGGCCGAACGAGGGGTGTCCTGTGATGGATGGCGACGGCTGGATGTGGGGCCACGACTGGGGATGTGGCGGATGGTTGGCGATGTCCGTGATGGTGCTGTTCTGGGCGGCGCTGATCACTGCCGTCGTGGTGGCAATGCGTTACCGCTCTCGGCACACGTCCCCAGTGCTGACCTCAGAGCGAACCGAGGCTGAAGGTGTCCTTGCCGGGTGGTTCGCACGCGGTGAGATCGGCGAGGACGAGTACCGACGGCGCGTGGCCGTCCTGCACGAGCACCAAGAAAGGATCTGAGACAGACATGACTAACCAGGAGGAACCCCACGTGCCCGACACCAACGATTCGTCGCGCCTACACGCCGCGCTGGCCTGGGTCGGCATCGTCGCCGGCGTGGTATTCATCGTCGCGGTGATCTTTTTCTCCGGCTTCGCGCTCGGACGCACGTCCGGAGGGTACGGGTGGCACCGGGGCACCGGCGGGCAGGGCGGCTGCCCGATGATGCAGCAGGGCGGGATGATGCGCCCCGGCGGCATGATGGGACCCGGCGGAATGATGGATCCCGAGGACATGGGACCGGGCGGGATGATGGGGCCCGGCGGAATGGGTCCGAAGCCGACGGCCTCGCCGGCTCCGCAGCGGCCTTCCTGATCTCTGATCACTCACACCCCGTTCCATCAAACAGCGGGGCGGCCGGGGTTAGCGGGTTCCGCGCCCCAGCGTCGAGATCTTCAGAGGCATGTAGGCCGGGCAGACGCCGACGAAGCTGGTCGCCAGGAAGACCAGCGCGATCACGCCGAGGATGATCGCCCAGGTGCCGGAGATGGCGTGCGTGAAATAGAGGACGCCGACCGCCAACGCCAGCAGAAGGCGCACTCCCCGGTCGACGGTCCCCATGTTCTTCGTCATGGCTTCGACCTTACGGCGCGACGTAGACCTCGCCACCACTGGGGAAACCCCCGCCGTGAGTGGTGATGTGAACGTGGTCGTAGTGGCCGTAGCCCGACCCGCTGGGACCCGACGGGGTGTAATACGTCCCGCGCCAGATCACGTCCTGGATCGCGAACTCTCCGACGTGATGCAGTGCGTAGTCGCGGATCGCGTTGCCCAGGGCGATGCCCTCGGAGCTGCCCGCGTTCGGGATCATGATGTCGACCGCAAGACCGTTGGGATGCCAAGGCTTGGCATCCGGGCGTACCCCGATCATGTTGTGGATCTGCGGGAACTTGGCGCTGACGGCCCGCTCGACCGCGATGGTCTTGACCTGCAGTCCACGCTCGTTGCATACCCCTGCCGCGAGCAGGTTGTGTGCCCCGTCGACGTGCGCGACCGTTACGGCATCGTCGATGTGGGCCTCCGCGGAAGCCTCGCCGTCGGGCAGCGCCTCGGGGGCGTCGGGCAGAGCGTCCGGCGCGGGCAGGGCCTCTGGCGCCTCGGCCAGGGCCTCTTCGGAGATCGGCGCGACCGCGTCGTCCGGGCCGGTGGGATTGGCGTGGGCTCCGCCGGCGAAGAACAGTGCCGACGAGGCGACCGTCGCGGCCGCAACCACCGTGGACATCATGCGCAGGCGAATCGATCCATTTCCGAGCATCACGACACCATAACGGAGTGATAACGGAAATTACGCATCGAGGCCGAACTCAGTGGCGAAATACCGTCCAAACCGAAGCGA
>CAIOYU010000177.1 GCA_903862565.1 uncultured Actinomycetes bacterium
AGATCCGTCACCCCACCAAAAGCGGTCTTACCGAATAGCACCGCCACCGCCGAGGACATCGACATGCCCAGCAACACCACATTCGGGTTGAACGGCAACGTCACACTCTTGAGAACCTTGCCCTGCTCCAAAGGATGGGAATACCCATACACATGCGTCGCGGTCTCATCCTTGCCACCGGACCGGGTGTTGCGATAGGACTGCGTGGCAATCACCGCCTCATTGGGCTTGTACTCCGGGGTCACCCAATCACTGAACGACTGCGACCACACCTCCGAAGACCCGTCGGTGTAATTCAAAATGATCTTCTGGTCAGCCTGGCTGCCGTTGACCGCCGCCCCGGCCAGGTTCAGCACATTGACCACCTGGCTGTAGCTCTTATGCAACGTATTGGCCTGCCCCCGCGTGCAATCCGGGCCCACACTGCACAACATCGCCGCCGGCAACGTGATCGTCTGCCCCTCAGCCCTGGTCACATTGGGCTGATTGGGAAGCGCCGCCATCTCCACCACACCACCAGGCTGCAGCGTGCTCAACTCAAACGGCACCGCACCGTTCCACAGCAACCCCAAACCCGAAGTCCTGGCCGCATTAGACGGATCCGCCGCCGCCAACTGCTCCCATGAATACGAATAGCCCTTATTGTCAAGGCCCGGCGTCGTGAACGCCATGCCATCAGTGACAATCCCAACACCCACATGCTGCGTCGAGAGCTCCGTACCATCGGCAGCCAGCCACAACTGCCCGCTGTCCTCAGTCCCAGCCGCGTTACTGCTCTTGCCCATGACATTCGTCGCACTGACCGTGAAAAACGTCGGCGTACCCGACTTCAACCCGCTGAGAACGTTCGACGTCGCGGCCGGACCACGCGAGCCGGTAACCGAATGGGAATCCGTCCTCGCCGTGTGAGCGGTCTGACCCTGATACACCGACGCCTGGTACGCCACCACCGGCGAACCCCCCAACGTCGCCGGCGCCGACCAGGACAGCACCGCCTGGCCACACTCGGGTCCGCACACGCCAGGGCCCTTAACCGCAGGGGAAGCCACCAACTCCGACGGCGTACCCGGCGAGGTCGGCATAAACACCGGACCCCCATTTGCCCCGTTCTGCGCCCAGATCCCCTCCGGCGCCCCCGTCGGAAGTCCGGTCTTCGGGTCCACCGTCACCGGCGACGCGGCTGGCATGTACTGCCCGAAGGTCTGCATCCGCGGCACCGTGGCCAACGCATACGGATCTCCCAGGTCAAAACCCGAAACCGGATCCCACACCTTCGCCACGAAAGCCGGAGCGCCACCCGACGCCCACGCAAAGGCCGATTGGATCGGGCGCACGTGTTCGTTCCCCCGCGGGCCCGTGCTACACGACCCCCCCAGCGACGACTTGATGCTGTCACAAATGATGTAGTTGAAGTAGGCCACAAAATAGCCGACTAACCCCGTGGTCCCAAGGCCCAGCATTGACAAGGGGTTGATATCGATTAAAAACTGAGTGCGCGCTTTACCGCTCGCGCCGCGACCTGCCATCCAGATCGATCCGTCTGGCCCGAAGAACAGACTCTGCGGCTTGCCGGCGGCGGGCATCATCCTTTCCCCCGTGCAATTCCCAGCGACGCCCTTTTTCCTGCAGAAAAGCCAATCAGTGGGAATGTTGAGCGTGTTGGTGACCTCCAAATTGGCCAGCCCATTGCCGAAGCCGGGTGACCCCTCGGGCCTGTAGGTCACCTCTTTGATGTCCCCGCTGCCCTGCTTCCACAGTTTAGAAATCGACGAGCCCAACAACCCGCCGGCCGCCCCCGCTGCTCCACACAAGTTTTTCCCCGCACCCGAGGCGGCGTACCTGCAACCCACGTAGCCACCCACATAACCGAGCTGTCCCAACAACGGCACCGTGCCGACTGCAACCGCGACAGCGTCCTTGCCCGGCACAGCGATCATGCCCATCGCGCCGCGGCCCACGTCCTGCCGATCCTGACAGGCAGCACGACCGTCGGTGCAGTCCGAGGCCACCCGGATGATCGTGGACTTCAACTTGAAATTCTGGGTGTTGTTGAACCGGACAGCGCCGCCGGCAACGGGGACTGCGGTGGTGCGGCCGTTGGGCACCGACTGGTTCACCCAGATCGCGTACGCGTTACCGGACTTCCACGGCTCAACAGCCCCATGGGCCTCCAACGCCGGGGTGATGGCAAGCCCCACCACCGGGTGCATGAAGGTGTACTTGTCATTGGCGGAGTCGGTTAAATCCGCCGCCTTCCACACCCCACTGGAATCGCGGGCGACCTGCTGAACCCCGCCATTGCGGAAGGAGTAGTTAATCCCACCACTCCTGGCATCCGAGTTGAGTTGGGTGTTCAACCCCACCCACACCGACCCGTCGGGGGCCGCCGCGATACTGCCCCACATCGGCGAACCCGACAGAGTGGCCGTCTCCGCCGTCAACTGGTGGATCTCCCCGGTGCCGACCGAAAGAGGCGGACCGCTGACCGAGTAGGTACCCACCCCCCCGTCGGTGCCGTCGATGAACCCCGTGATCCGGGTCCCCGGAGCGATACCCGCCCCCTCGATGGTCTGGCCCACCACAATGGAGCCCTGGGAAACCTCCGAGACAGTCAGGACATTGCCCGGCAGGTTGGCGGCCCCCGAGATCTTGCATGCCAGACCGCCGCCGCAGGACACCTTCTGCAACGGTGCGATGCTGCCCGTGAACGAGACCCCGCTGTAAATCCGCTGCAGGTTACCTGTTTGCCGACTCTTGTTCGTCAACACGACCTGCGACCAGGTGTTTCCCGCCGCCCCACCGTTGTAGGTCTTGTTCGCGACGAAAATCTCGCCGTTGGGCACGTCGCCGTTCTTGCCTTCGACAAGTGCGTGCGGTTCCCCGTACTTCTGTTGGAAGCCATCACCCTCACCCGCCGGGGTGAAAAACGACGCCGTCATCTTCCAGGAGCCGTCGATGAACTTGTACTGGCGCACCTGGTCGGGAGGAAGCGGCTCCAGAAGGGTCCGCCAGATATCCTTCTGCGCCCAGGCGGGAATCGCGTTCCACCCGGCCTTGAGCCATTTGATGTAGTTCTTTCCGGTGAACAGCCACCCGAACCCGAGCAACCTGCCAACCCCGGACTGATTTAACGATCCCCCGACGAAGCCCGCATCGTAATCCGCGACCTGCATCTTGATCGGCTCACCTGACGCACCCTGAACAAGCAGAGAAGTAGCGCAATCAGATCCGCTGTCGGGCTTGCCGCAACCAATATTGATGTTGTACGACTTGATGCTGCCGGAGACACCGGCCCCGTAAATCGCCGCGGTCTCGGCCTCCAGCGCTTTGCAGGCATCGGTATCACAGTTTCCCGTGATGGTCGTTCCGACAGGGATACCCGAACCAGCCAGGAAGATACCGCCCCTCCGCCCGAGGTTTTGAGTGAGGCCGGTCGAAGATCCGGAGCTCATCCCGGGCGAGGGAAAGACCACAGACCCGGTGTCGTCGACCTGGCCCCACAACGTCAGAACCGTGCCCTCACCGGCGCCCGTGAAACCACCGCCCTCCCGAGCTTGGCCGTTGAGGTCAGTGATCGTCCCGTAAACAGGTTTACTCACCGGCACGCCGCTGACACCAACACTTGTCGACGCGGAAGGCATCAAGGCGGCCAGTGCCAACTTGACGACCCCGGCCATGTTCGAGGGCTTGTAGGAAATCCACATCGAACCATCCGACGCCGCGAGAATCGACGTCGGATTCATGTACATCGAATCGATGCGCTCAGCCCAATCGACGCCGGACCAACTCGTCGTCTGCGCGCGGCCCGGCCCGAAGTAGGCGGACTCCCCATCCACCGACTTCCAGCCTGGGCTAGTTTCCATAATGTTATCGGAATAGTTGGGCACCACGGTAAACGAGAACGTTCCGTACAGATTCGGCGTGACGCGCTCGATTTCAGTAGTGACGGCGGACGGATTCACATCCCCCTCCCCCCGCGGACCCACCGATTGGCACGAGCCACCGTCACGCGTCGAGCACGTCAAGTTCGTGCGGAGGCCCACACCCGGATCGAAAGTGTAGGACCGGGCATCACGACCGATCCGGACCGACATGTCTCCTGGGACAGCCCCGTCATAAACGTCGTACCTGTCGTCCCATGAGATATTGAACGGGCCCCACGGCGCGGTTCCGTCATATTGCGGCACCTTCCCGTCATCAGATAACCCGGCGGCCCACACGGTGCTGTCCCCGTTTTGCGTCGTCGTATTGCCGACCACATAGCTGTAGAGGTTGTCGGCGGGGAACCCGAGCTGCAAAGGATCCGCGTAGGGGTTGATCAGACTCTGCGACATCGACACGGTGTAGCTCGTAACGACGTAATCCTCGTAGCCCGGCACGTAATTAAGCCACGGATCGTCCCAGTTCAGCCTGAAAACCGGATGCCCCTCCGCGTTCACATCCGCGGTCACAGTCAGGTTCGTCACCCCCGACAGGGGTTGTCTCTCCAGCGGATTCAAGGCCGCCCAGCGCTTCTCGGCCAAAGCCTTCAGCAGCCCCCCGGTGTACGTCTTCGGCTGCCACACCCCCAAGAGCTTCTCGACCGGCGCCGCCCACTTGGCCAACACTTTGTCCAGGCGCGCCTGTTGAGTGGCCGCCAGCTTCTGGGACCAAATCTTGTACGCAGTCCCCGGATCGACCGTTGCCGCCGCCGCCACCGCCGAGGTGACCCCCAAAATCTGCGAACTCTCCCCGAGCACACTTCTGCGGGCCAACACCACCGCACCAAGCAGAACATCGCGGAACTGCCCCCCCGGCAAACCCGACACCACGTCTGCCACCACCGACAGAACCGCGTCGATGCCCCTGCCAGCCGGACCCGAGGACAACCGCCCGCCCGCCGAAGCCACCGCCGCCGCCGGCGGCGGCTTCCTCAGCATCGGGGCCAACACCCGCTTACCCGACGACGGCAGCCATGGCTGCGCGGCGGCCCCAGCACCCACCGCCGCCGCAGGCACACCCGCGGCGCCCGCGGACGACACCGACGGCGCCAGCACAGACCCCAACGACCGGGACGGCACCGTTCGCGGCGGTACCAACAGCGCCGGCACCGACACGGGGCCTACCGGCTGCACACGCACCTGCGACGGCTCGGACAGGGGCGCCTCCGACCGGGGCGCCAGCACCGACGGCACAACGGGCCCCGCCGAGCGACCGCGCGGACGCAGACCAGCAACCGCGCCATCAGGCCGCGCGACACGTTCCACGCCCGCCGGAGTCGGCGAGGTGGACCCGCCCACCCCCCTCGGTCGGACAGACCCCCGACCGGCAGGCACCTTCTCCGGAGCAGCAGAACCCGACTCAAAACCCGACTCAGAACCTGACTCGGAGGCACCAGAGGGCGCAGTAGCGGAGCCATCCGGGCCATCAGCGCCAGCAACCCCCGCCTGCGGCCCCACCAAGAACCAACCCAGACACAAAGCCACCGCGGTACGGTGAGACCTTGAAGACCCGCTCACAGCAACCTCCTCACAAACAACTGCAGGGGTACTGCGATCACGGCGACCGCCTCCTACGGGGGGATTTTGCCAGAGCTCCGACGGTGCCAGTAAATTTCGAACATTAATTTTTTATTAGTTCTCGCCGTGGCTCACCTAAAACGATGAGCGGGCGGACAACCACAGGTAGAGCCATCGCGGAGACTTCGGTATCCGCGCGAATGATACGATGCCGCCCGCTGGACAACCGAACCCTAGACAAGTCCGATTATCCGTTGCAGAACAGGCACT
>CAIOYU010000178.1 GCA_903862565.1 uncultured Actinomycetes bacterium
AGGAGCTGACGGCCATGAACTCCAGTTGCGTGGGCAACGGGATGGCGCGAGCCAGGTCGGTGACGAACATGACGGCGCCCTTGAGCACCGTCACCAGCAGGAGGTCCTGGCCTGCCAGGTTGCCGGCGTATTCCCGGCCCAACAGCTCGGCGAGTTCGGCCGTGCGGGCCTGGATCTGCTCTTCAGACACCAAGACGGACTTGATGTCTCCGGGGTACAGCTTGGGCGCTGACACGTCCCACAGCCTGCCACGGCGAGGCCGTCACGACCAATCAGACCGGTTCGTACCGCAGTGTCACCGGTTCGTACCGCAGTGTCAGGAGAGTCCCACGCCGCTCGGCGAACAGCCGGGTCCGCGGCAGGGCACAGCCCACCGCCACTCCGCCCTGCCCCCGCCAGTCGGTCACCAGGGCGTCGACCGCCCGGATATGAAGGTCGGTCAGCCCCTGCGCGCCACCGGCGAGCAGCCAGCCGCGGATGGCCCGTAACCGCACCGCGACGGGAAGGGCCCTGAGGGTGTTCACCTCCGCGTGTTCGGCTTCCGCGCGTTCGGCTTCCGCGTGTTCGGCTTCCGCGCGTTCGGCTTCCGCGCGTTCGATAGTGCGCGCGAGCGCCTGTTCCGCAAGGCCGTCCAGGACGTCGTTGTCCTCGCGCAGCGCGCCGGCCGTGCGGGCCAGCGCCTCGGCCACCCCGCCGCCGAGTACGTCCTCCAGTAACGGCAGCACCTCGGTACGCAGGCGCACCCGGGTGAAGTGTGGGTCGCTGTTGTGCGGGTCGTCCCAGGCGGCCAGCCCGCGCTCGGCGCAGGCGGCGTGGGTGGTGCTGCGGCGCAGCCCCAGTAGCGGCCGGTACCAGGGAGGGTCGCAGACCCGCATACCGGCGATCGACCGCGGACCCGACCCGCGGCCGAGACCCATCAGGACGGTCTCCGCCTGGTCGTCGAGGGTGTGCGCCAGCAGCACGGGGTCCCCGTCGCGGGCGGCCTCCAGCGCGGTGTAGCGAGCGGTGCGCGCGGCGGCTTCCGGACCGCCGACTGTGCCGACCGTCACCGGCAGAATCCGGGCATCCACGCAGCCCAGGTCCAGGGCCTGACGGCGGGCCGTCGCAGCCACCGTGGGGGAGCCGGCCTGCAGGCCGTGATCGATGATCAGAGCCGTCGTCGGCACCAGCCCGGCGGCCGCCGCGGTGAGGGCCAGCGAGTCCGGGCCGCCCGAGAGCGCCACGCACCACGAACGCGCCCCGGGGAGCTGTGCCGCTCGGAAGCCGGACAGCACCGCCCGCAGTCGCTCTAGAGCACCCGGTCGATCCACCGCTGCGGGTTTTCGATCTCGTCGGGCTTGGGCAGCGTTTCGGGGCCGGACCACACCGCGTTGAACCGCGTCATCCCGACCCGGTCCACGACGTGGTCGACGAAAGCCCGGCCGCGGGTGTACTGGGCGAGCTTGGCGTCGACACCGAGCAAAGCGCGCAAGACCCGCTGCAGGGGCGGCTGCTTGCGATGGCGCCGGCCATCGAACCGGCTGCGAATCAGCTGGACCGACGGGACGACGGAAGGGCCAACGGCGTCCATCACGTAATCGGCGTGGCCTTCCAGCAGGGTTCCGAGCACCAGAAGCTGGTCGAGAGCCTCGCGTTGCGGATCGGACTGCACCGCACGCAGCAGGCCGAGAACTCCGGTCGCGGCCGGGTCGTCGGAACCACTGCGGCGGTCCCTGACGAAGTCCGCGACCCGACCGACCACCTTGGCGACGTCGTCGCCCCGCTCATCGGTCAGCGCGGCCAGAGCTCCGGACATGTGTTGTGTCAGCCAGGGATTGGCGGTGAACTGCACCCGGTGGGTCACCTCGTGCAGACACACCCACATGCGGAAGTCCCGGGGATCCAGGCGCAGTTGCCGCTCGACCGCGATCACGTTGGGGTAGACCAGCAGCAGGCGTCCCTCACCGTCCGGGCCGTCCCCGAACGGGTCGTATTGGCCGAGGATGCCCGAGGAGACGAACGCCAGCACGGCTCCGGTCTGCGCACCGGCGATCCGGCCCGTGATCACGTTGGC
>CAIOYU010000179.1 GCA_903862565.1 uncultured Actinomycetes bacterium
CTGGACTACGTGAAGACCCGCGAGCAGTTCGGCCGACCGGTCGGCTCGAATCAGGCTCTCTCACAACGGCTTGCCGACCTGGCGACCGAGCTCGAATGCACTCGGCTGCTGGTGCACGACGTGGCCCAGCGGGTGGATGAGCACCCCGGTAAGTTGATGCCACGGGAAGCGTCGATGGTGAAGCTCAAAGCCACGGAACTGGCCAAGCAGGCCACCCTCGAGGGCGTTCAGATGATGGGCGGTATGGGCTACACGGTGGAGGGCGGCATGGAGGAACAACTCCGGGCGACGATCGTCGGCACCATCGCCGGCGGCACCAGCGAGATCCAGCGCGACATCATCGCCAAGACGCTGGGGCTCTAGTGGGGACCGAATCCCGCTGGCCGACAGTCGAGGATCAGCTCGAACAGCTCGCCGCCGGCACGGTCACCTCGACCGAGCTCACCCAACGCTCGCTGATGGCCATCACCGCCAGCCAGCCCACGCTGAACGCCTTCCGGGTGGTGATGACCGACTCGGCACTTTCCGACGCGGCCGAGGCCGACCGCCGTCGCGCCGCCGGCGACACCGCGCCACTGCTGGGCGTGCCGATCGCGATCAAGGACGACGTCGACGTCGCCGGTGTGCCGACCTGGTTCGGCACCCACGGCGAGGTGCGACCGGCCCCGGCCGACTCCGAGGTGGTCCGACGATTGCGGACCGCCGGAGCGGTGATCGTCGGGAAGACAAACGCGTGCGAACTGGGGCAGTGGCCCTTCACGAGTGGTCCCGGATTCGGGCACACGCGCAACCCGTGGTCGGCCGGACACACCCCCGGCGGGTCATCCGGCGGCAGTGCGGCCGCCGTCGCCGCCGGCCTGGTGGCAGCCGCGATCGGCTCCGACGGCGCCGGCAGCGTGCGGATTCCCGCGGCCTGGACCAACCTGGTCGGCATCAAACCCCAGCGCGGCCGCATCTCGACCTGGCCGCTGGACGACACGTTCAACGGCATCACGGTCTATGGGGTGCTGGCCCGCACAGTGGCCGACGCCGCCCTGCTGCTCGACGCGGTCTCCGGCAGCGTCGAGGGGGAAACCCACCAGCCCCCGCCGGTGCGTGCCCGCGACGGTCTCGACGTGCCCGGGCGGCCGCTGCGGGTCGCGGTGTCGACGCGGTTTCCGTTCACCTTCTTCGGCGCCAAGCTGCACCCGGAGATCCAGGCCGCGCTGCGCGTCACAGCCGAACAGCTTGCCGCACAGGGCCATTCGCTGATCGACAAAGACCCCGACTACGGCCTGCGGCTGTCGGCGGACTTCCTGGCCCGCTCGACGTCGGGTCTGGCGGAATGGGGGGACCGGCTGGGCGAGGACGTGAACTGGGACCCCCGCACGCGCGCCAATGTGCGTGTCGGCCGGGTTATGTCGCGGGCGATGCTGCGCCGGGCGCGGGCCAACGAGGCCGCCACCGCGAGCCGGGTGGGCCGGATCTTCGATGACGTCGACGTCATCCTGGCGCCGACCACCGCGCAACCACCACCGCCGGTGGATCATTTCGACCGCCTGGGGCCCACCGCCACCGATCGCGCCATCATCGGCGCCTGTCCGGTCACCTTCCCCTGGAATCTGCTGGGCTGGCCCTCGATCAACGTGCCCGCCGGTTTCACCGCCGACGGCCTGCCGATCGGTGTGCAGTTGATGGGACCGGCCAACAGCGAGCCGCTCCTGGTGGCGCTGGCCGCAGAGCTGGAACGCCTCAACGGCTGGGCCGAGCGTCAACCCGAGCAGTGGTGGACGACCCCATGACCGCACCCGTGATCCGCCGAACGCTGACGACTCTGAACCGCGGCCTCGACAGCGCCGACAAGCGCTCCACGCGCCCCTTCAACGAGCCCGGGATCATGGTTCCCAACGTCGGATCGAAGAGATACGGCTGGACGCACTACGGCGTCATGATCCCGGATCTTCCTGAGCCGCATCGCTTTTTCTCGGTCATGTCGCTGATCGGCGCCACCGGATCGCGTGCATTCGACAACGACTACGCACTGGCCGACGAGCCCCGCCGCAATGCCTCGGTAGTGGTCGGGACCGCGGCGTCCTACCCGGCACATTTCGGAAATTATTCGACCACAGGCGATTTCGTCTCCAATCCCGATGGTTCGCTGATCCAGTTCGGTGACGAGCTCACCATCGCCGGCGGCTATCCGCACTACCAGCTGACCGGACGGTTCGGGGGAGTCGAGGCAGACCTGCGCCTGAAGAACACCGACAAGGTGAACTGGTTCTTCCACAATCCGGTGAACAAGCACTTCAGCCTGCTGACGGAATACCGCGGAAGCTTCACCGAGACGGCATCGGGACGGCGCACCGACGTCGAAGGGCTGTGCGCCTTCGAGTACGGGGCCTGCCCAAGTCTGTACCAGCTGACGCCCCAGGCATTGCCCTCGCGGCTCAAGGCGCCCCTGGACTACTTCGTCTACCAGATCGTCAACCTGGGTCCCGATGATCAGGTGCTGCTGAGCCATTACTGCATCGGGGGAGTGCCGTTCATGACGACAGCCCTACACCGAGGACGCAACGAGTACGGGCGGCGATTCCGCCGCGCGGAGTTTCGCGTCGAGCAGTACCGGCAGTCTCCCGAGGACACCCCGTACGGGATTCCCATGCGGGTTCCCCAGGTCACCAGGTTCACCGCCAGCGACGACGACGGCGTCGTCCTCGACGTCCGCGCTGAACTGGACACCACCCTCACGTTCGGTCTGGGCAGCGGGTTCGTCACCGGATTCCGGCACGTCTCGACCTGGAAGGGACAGGAGATCGCCGGCCGCGGCTACCTGGAGTACATCGACCGCCGCGACGGCTGATACGAGGGAAATCCGCCGAAACTACGCTGCCCCGAGGATCTTGATCGCGAAGACCAGCGAGTCGCCGGGCTGGATCCCTGCCCGGGGCTGGCCGTTGGGGTAGCCGTCGGCGGAGGTGACCGCGACGGCGACGGTGGACCCGACCTTCTGACCCGTGATCGCCTTCTGGAAGCCCGGGACCACTCGGTTGAGCGCGAACTCAACCGGGGCGCCACGCTGATAGCTGCTGTCGAACACCGATCCGTCACGGCCGTTGACACCCATGTAGCAGACCGTCACCGTCGCAGTGCCGGGAACGACCGGACCGTCACCGGCCTTGAGGGTCTGCACCTGGGTCTGGGCCACGGTGAAGGGTGCCTCCACCGTGACCAACGGAGCCGCGGTGTCCGTGGAACCGGCGACCGCGACGCTGCCGGTGGCTCCTGGCAGCGTCCATTCGGGAACGGTGTCACCGGCCGGCGCTGCCGTGGGACAGACCCCCGCGGCGACGGCCGATGGCAGGCTCGCCGCGCCGTACGCTGAGAGGGCCAGGGCGAGCGATGCGGCGCTGACTGCTATCGCGCGGGCCGAGGACGCATGGGGAAAATTCACGAAACGACCGTACCGCACAGCAAACACCGCCAGGTCTGCCAATATGAGTCGACTGCCTTGCCCTCCAGCGCTGAGCAAACCGAAAGTGGGATAATTACGGTGACCGCATTTCGATTGATGAGAAAAATGCGGGGGAGACGCAAGCAGGGAGACGCGCGCATGCACTGGAGATCCCACCACCAACGGCACTGGAGATCCCACCACCATCCGACGAGGACCGCTGGACAGTATGTCGGCAGAATCGGTTCGCTGGCCTTCGCACTTGGTGTCGGAGCAGCAACTGCGGCCGGGTTCTGCACGGAATGCACGGCTCGGGCGTACGCCGATACGGTGAGTTCGACCACATCGTCGGCCGAACCGGCTAACACCTCGACGTCCCAGTCCGCACCCGCCGCCGTCCGCAAACCGTCGAGGGTGAACGCGGCGGCCAGCCAGGCCGGTTCTTCCGCGTCACCAGCGAACGAGGTTCCCGCGACGCGAGGTACCGCAGACCGTCGCACCTCGACGAAACTCGATCAACCGCGATCGTCGTCGCACGCGGCGACAACCGCCGAGGTTCACGTCACACTGCCCGATGCGCTCGCGGCCCCGTCGGTGGCCTCCGCGGCGGTGCAGGTCCCCAGTGCAACGACTGCAACCGGTCAGATACAGGCCCCGGTACCCACGGTCGCTCTGAAGACCTCGGCTGCCGCGGAATCGTCGGAGCCGACTCAGTCGGTGACTCCGGCGACGCCAGTGATTCCGGTGACGCCGTCAGTATTCCGGCAGCAAGCCGCGGCAGCGGTCGCACCGGTGGACGCGGCCCCCAGTGCACCCATCGCCACGGCGATCGCCACCGTGCTGACCTCACTGACCGACGCGTTGTCCGGGGGCGGGCCGGCGGTACCCACCGACACCGCGGTCGCGGCGATGCTGGCCGCCACCCGGCGCGGGCGGGTCGAGTCCACTGCGGTGCCTGCGGCCCTTGCGGCCAAGGCAGCCGCAACGGCAACGGCGACAACCACATTGGTGCAGGCCGAGTCGATGCTCCTGACGCCGTCCGGCGGCGGGAAGGTCATGACCGACCGCAACTCTTCAGGCGGAGCAGCGCTCGTCCTCACCTCCGCCACCAAGGCGTCGACAACGGTGACACTGCCGGCCTCGACCGCTCTGGTGATCCGTGCCAAGGCCACACTGAGTTCGGGGTCCCCGAACATGACGTTGTCGGTCGACGGGGTTCCGGTCACCACCGTCGTGGTCAACGGCACGTCCTGGGCGAACTACACCTTCACCGGGGTGATCCCGGCGGGTTCGCACGTGATCAGCATCAGTTCGTCCAACTCGACCACCCGGCGCAGTCTCTACCTCGACACCGTCACCGCAACCAGCGGCTCGTTCATCGAGGAATTCCAGGGCAATTCGGGCGCTGCGCCCAGCAGTGGCAACTGGAGCATCAAGACCGGCAGCGGGTGGGATCCCGGGGTCGAGACCTACCAGACCAGCAACGTCATGCTCGACGGACAGGGACACCTGGTCATCAAGGCCACCAAGAGCAGGAGCAAGTACTACTCCGGGTGGGTGGAGACCAAGAACAAGGTCAGCTTCGGCTACGGCACGATCACCGCACGCATCAAAGTGCCCAAGGGACAGGGCCTTTGGCCCGCCTTCTGGCTCAAGGGTGCCAACGAGGACATCTTGGCCTGGCCCCAGTCGGGGGAGATCGACGTTCTGGAACTTCCCAGTACCAGCACCACGGTCTATTCCACGCTGCACGGTCCCATCGCCGGCACCACCGCAACCCAGCAGGCCCAGATCATTTCCACCGTTCCGGATCTGTCCACCGACTACCACAACTACTGGGTCCGGCACCTGCCCGACGAAATCACCTTCGGAATCGACGGCCAGACCCTGGGAACGCTCACCCCTGCGCAGTTGAGTGTGGGGTCGCAGTGGGTCTACAACCAACCGATGTTCGCGATCATGAACCTGGCAGTCGGAGGTTCATGGGCGGGCCCGCCGAACAGTTCGACCCCGTTCCCGTCGCAAATGCTCGTCGACTGGATTCGCTGGGATCCGCCGGCCTGACCGCTGTTGGAGGTCACCGACTCTTCACTCCAGGTCGAAGGCGTTGCGTATCGCAGTGGACAACTCGGATTCCTGGTCCGGAAAGAGAAATCCGACCTGCTGGCCCAACGCGCTTACCGGGATCGTGACGATGTTGTCCATGCTCACGATCGAGTCTTTGTGCAGGCCGTTCCTGACTCCGACAGACAACTCGGTGGACAGTCCGCGGATTGTTTCGGTGATCGGGGCAACGGTGACCCGGTTGAGGTGAGGACGCACCAGCTCCCGGGTCAGGACGAGCACTGGACGCGTCTTGTCAAGTTTGGCGAGGTGGATCGGTCTCATCCCAGCCCGGTTTCGAGGCCGGCTGCATACGCTGCCAGATTGTCGAAGCCGTCCGGATCACCGACCTGCCGACTCAGCAACTCGGCATCGCGGGCGGCGATGAGGCGGCGGCGTTCGCGGTCCAGCGCGTTCTGCACGAAAGCAGCACGGCTGGCGACATGCCGTTCGCGCACTTCGCTGTCGATGAACTCGACAACGTCATCGGGAAGACGGACCGCGATCTGCTTACTCACCTAGGTAATGGTACCGATTGTGGATGCGGATCGGTACCACTGTGAATTCCGGCTCCGTTCCGCAGCTACGACGCGTCGAGGATCTTGATCACGAAGATCAGCGAATCGCCGGGCTCGATGCCGGCGCGCGGCTGGCCGTCGGGGTAGCCATCCGCGGAGGCCATCGCGACCGCGACGGAGGAGCCGACCTTCTGGCCCGTGATCGCCTTCTGAAAGCCGGGCACGACACCGCTGAGCTCGAACTCCACCGGGGTGCCGCGGTTATAGCTGCTGTCGAACACCCGGCCGTCGCGCCCATCGACTCCCATGTAACAGACAGAGACGGTCGCGGTGGGCGGCACGACCGCACCATCGCCGGCCTTGAGGGTGCGGACGTGGGTCTCGTTCACGCTGAACGGCGTGCTCACCTTGACCAACGGCATCGTCGTATCGGTCGGCCCACTCACGCCGATGGTGCCGGTGTCGCCGGGCAACGTCCACTCAGGTGCGCCGGGGTCATGGGCTTCCTGCGGGCATTCGCTGCGAGGCGCCGCCGCCCTGGTGGTGGACGAGCTCGCCTCATTATCGGTATCAGAGCCGCACGCGGACAACGTCACGACAACCGACGCCGCGATTGCCACTCTGGAGATGCACGAGAAGTTCACGGTCGCGAGGTTACAGCGAGCAAGTCGTCAGTCGACGAGCAGGTGCGGGGGATCCGCCCACGTGAACAGGTATCGCCGACGTCAATGACGCCATCCAATATGCGCTCACGGGTAAGGGCGGTAAGGCCCAAGGCGGTATAGGCGGTGTCGGCGGCGGCTCGACCTCAGGAGCCGGCGGCTCCGGAGGTAACGGCGGTTTCGCCACGGGGGTCGCCTCCGGGTTCACCAGCACGGCCGGTGACGGCGGTGCCGGTGGCAACGGTGCTACCACCGGAGGTTCCGGCGGTATCGGCGGTGACGCCGTGGCGACGGGCGTGAGCGCCAATGCATTCGCCGGTACCGGTGGCCTCGGCGGCACCGGCACCACCGGCAACGGCGGTGCGGGGGGCAGCGGCGGCGTCGCGAACGCCACGGGTGACGATTCAGTAGCGCGCGGAGGCGCCGGCGCTAATGGTGGTGTCTCGACTAAGGCGACTGGTGGTAGCGGTGGTAGCGGCGGCAGCGCCACGATCAGCGGAAATCTGGTCACAGGCCAGGGCGGCAAAGACCACGACGCGAAGGGCGGCAATGGCGGCACCGGTGGTGCCGGCGCGGTGGCCGGCGGTGCCGGCGGTAACGGCGGGGCGGGCTCGGCGACCGGGAACGACGCCACCGCCGGCGGCGGCAACGGCGGCAACGGCGGCAACGGCGCTACCGGCGGCGCGGCCGGCAGCGGCGGCAACGCCACCATGGTCGGAGACTCGTTCTCGTACTTCTACACCGGTTCATTCGGCGGTTACGGCGGCGTCGGCGGTGCCGGCACCACAGGGAACGGCGGCGCCGGTGGCGCTTCGGGTAACGCGACAACCACCGCGCTGAGCGACAAGAGCACCCAGCCCCTCAACGCCTTCGCGGGTGGCGCCTTCTACCTGCAACCCAACGTTGGTAAGGGCGGCGCCTCGACCAGCGCCACCGGCGGTGCGGGCGGTGCCGGCGGCGTGGCCACCCTGATCGGTGTGTCGCCGGGCGGAACCAGCATCGCCGGTGGGGGCGGTGACGGCGGCGCCGGTGGTGCGGCCGGCGGTGCCGGCGGTATTGGCGGCGAGGGATCGGCATCCGCCTCGGGCGCGACCGTCACCGGCGGCGATGGCGGTGCCGGTGGTGCCTCGGTGTCCGGTGTCGGCGGCAACGGCGGCAAGGCCGGTGGCGGCACAGCCAACGGTGCCGGTGGCGAGACCACCGGCGGTAAGGGTGGTGCTGGCGGCGCCGGCGGCGCGTCGGCCGGTGTCGGCGGCAACGGCGGTGACGCCATCCAATATGCGCTCACGGGTAAGGGCGGTAAGGCCCAAGGCGGTATAGGCGGTGTCGGCGGCGGCTCGACCTCAGGAGCCGGCGGCTCCGGAGGTAACGGCGGTTTCGCCACGGGGGTCGCCTCCGGGTTC
>CAIOYU010000180.1 GCA_903862565.1 uncultured Actinomycetes bacterium
AGGCTCGGCTGCTACGAGCCGCAGTACCCGAACGGGTCTTTGGTGCCGCCGCACCCGGGCATATTCGAGACCGTCGGAACCGTCAATTGTGTCGGGTCCTCGCCCTCGAGGTCCAAGGGCGCCTGCGGGTCGTTGGTGACGATGTCTGACGCGCAGCCGGTCTGCAGCGTGTCGTAGTAGGTGGTTGGCGCGCAACGGGTCCCGTCGTAGGTACCGGGGTCGGCAACAGGGGCCGGGGGAGCGTCGCCCACGACCGCCGAGGTACAGGCTTGCTGGGACGCGTCGAAGATCTGGTCCGGGGGGCAGTCCGTGCCGCTGTAGGTGCCGACGTCGTCAGCGACCGACACCCCCGGACCCGGACCGAACAAAGCCGTGGCCGCCACGGCAAGAGTCGCCAACGCTGGATACATTCCCCGACGCATGCTCCACAGGCTAACCGTGGCCGCCGCGCCGGACGGCGAATTTCTCAATGCCGGCTTTTCAATGCCGGCCCGGGAACTTCTCCCACGCATCGTGGCCGATCAGCAGGGCGACACCGATCAGCAGCGCGGCCGTGATCCAGCGGCCATGGACCTTCATGATGCGCTCGTAGCCGTCCTTGATCCGCGTGGTCGCGCCGGGGCGGACGAAGTCGATCACCAGGGGCGTGACCGCCGGAATGACGCAGATCGCCGCGAATATCGCGATACCCAGGCCGCGCTCGGTGGGATTGGGGATCTGAACGATCTGGTGGCCGGCGGCGATCGCGATGGGGAAGACCTTGGGGTGCAGTCCGCACATCGCGAAGCCGGCCAGCCCGGCACGCAGGACGCGTTGGCGCACCGGGAGATCGACCGACGGGTCGAGCTGCTTCGCGAGCCCCGGGAAGTGGCGGGTGAACCAGGCACGAACCTTGCTCGGCTCCTGCTCGGGATCGGAGGGATCGGCGATGGGCTTCTTGCGGAACGCACTCGCCGCGCGCCGGAGGCCGATGATCAGCAGCGCGCCGGCGAGAATCACCCGCACGATGAAGCCGGGCCAGGTGCCGTGCCGGTCGGCGGCGGAGTCCGCGCCTGCCGCGTGGGCGATCCACAATCCGATCGCGGTGGCGAATGCGATGCCGACGATGGCGCCGATGGCATAGGCCAGCGCCGCCAGTCGCGGCACCTTCCGGTCGCTGGCCACGATCAGCCCCAGTACCAGCGTCTCGGGGCTGAAGAAGATCGCCAGTGCCAGGGTGGCGAGGGCGGCGAAGTGCGAACTCACAGTGTCACTTGGTCTTTAGTGAGGCAGGGGCGTGCAGCTGTGCGGGCCCTGATCGGAGAAGTGGACCGCCGGCATGCCGTCGATGGTGGTGTAGGCGACGGTGTCACTCCAGGACGTCCCGGGCTTGACCCACGGCGGGACGCCCTTTGGGTAGGCCACCGTCAGGTCGGTGTAGAACTGGACCCCGGCCGGGCACCCGGTTTCCTTGGGGGCCTTCGGGTTCCACGCATGCACGATGATCGGGTTCATCAGGTGCGGACCCTGGGCGCAGTCCGGTTTGCACTCCACCGAGTTGTCGGTCCCGGTGCCGTTGGCGCCGTCGGCGCCCCATGACGTCCAGGTCATGTTCTCCATGATCGAGGTGGAATCGCAGTTGTAGACGACGGTCGACGGCTTCTCGGTCACCGACTGGGTAGGGTCGTAGCAGCGACCGATCATGTACGTCGCGGTGGCCGGGTCGGCCGTGGCGACCGAGGCCGTACCGCCCAGCAGAGCCAGGGCTCCCGCGGTGAATGTCAGTGCTCGCATCATGCGCTGCAACTTATCTCCATCATTCGATGAGGCCCAACTCAGTCGATCAGGCCCAACTCGGCCAGCAGTTCCCAGTTGGCCACCAGCGCGGCGTAGCGCGGCCAGCGGTGCTCGAGGTTGGGGCTCATGGCGCGCATGGCCAACGGGAACGCCGCGTAGGCGATGTCCCAGTGGTGGGCGTGGGCCATCGCGATGTGGGTGTTCATCCCGATCGGCAGGATGGCCTGCTTCTGGGTCAACTGCATGTCGTTGTTCGCGTCGGTCTGGCTCAGGCGCACCGCATCCATGAACTGGATGTTGGGCACCTCCAGGGGAGCGGTGGCCCCGGTGAGGGCGAAGAACGGGATGCCCAGGTTGTCCAGGTATTCGGCGTTCTTCTTGTTGAACGACTCCCGGACGTCGGTGCAGAGGTCCCTCATCGCGCCCTTGACGTCGTACTCGTCGAGTCGTCGCACGCCGACCTGGCCGAGCATCGCCGGGCTGATCACCGACAGCAGCTTGCTGACGTACTCGTAGGAACCCTCGGTGGGCAGGTCCTTGATCTGGCTGTAGACGCCGTCGGCGGTGAACGATCCCCCGACCGCCCCGCCCCAGGTGAACACACCCTTGATCCGGTCGGTGTACTCCGGGCGATTCACCAGGAACGACAGGATGTCCGGGGTTCCCTTGCTGTAGCCGAGCATGAAGACTTTGTCCGGCGGCTCCGGCTTCTCGATCGGGCGCATCAGGGCATCGAGGCCCTCGCCGTTGAACGCGGCCTCGATGTCGGCCTCGTTGGCCTCGCAGGAGCGCATCGGGTGAACGTCGGCCCGGATGGTGCGCCAGCCGCGGTCCTTGTACAGCTGGTCGGCCTCCACGGGGAAGGCATGCGCTTCGGAGTGCAGCAGGCCGGTGAGCAGTCCGCCGCACAGCATCAGCGTGGTGTTCTCGATCTTGTCGTACTGCGCCTCGGGCATGTGGGTCTGCCACTCGCTGTTGGACACGTCCTTGAGGAAGCGGTCGGCGATGGCCTGGCGCGGGTTGGACTTCTTGAGGAACGACGGCAGTGGCACCGGGGCCAGCAGCGACGGCTTGGAGGCGTAGTCCAGGGCGCCCTTGTCCTTGACCGCCGCCTGCATAAACAGGTCGCGCCAGCGCCGGCCGATCCAGCCCTTGATCCACGGGTCCTTCACGGCGTCGGGGTTGAGCGACACCAGTTCCCGGACACCCTCGATGACGGCCAGATAGTCGCCGTCGTCTTCGCGCTTGGCCAGATCGCGGGTCAGTTCGGTGATGTGCATGCTGCTCATAACTGGACATGATGGGCCAAACCGCCCCGCGATGGGGCAGGACTGGCGAACCTCGGCCCCGCGGGTGTGGCGGGCGTGTGATGCAGATAACTGGTACAACCAGTTGATCTGTAGCAGGTCAAAGTGCAACCATGGTGTTCATGGACGTCGACCCCATCCCACGCGCCAGCACGGTCTCCGATGCGGTGTTCTCGCGGTTCGTCGAGGAGATCCTCAGTGGCCGCTGGCCGGCGGGGGAGCCGGTGCCCTCCGAACGTGAACTGGCGCTGGCCTGGCAGATCAACCGGCACGCGGTCCGCGAAGCCCTCAAGCGGGTGCAGCAGGCCGGGCTCGTCCGGATCAGCCAGGGCGGCAAGACCCGGGTTCTGGACTGGCGGACCAACGCCGGACTGGACGTCCTAAGCGGGCTGGTGACCGCCGGAGTCATTCCGCCCCTGCAGATCGTGGGCGACGTCGCGGTGATGCGACGGACCGTCGCCACCGACGCCGCCCGCCTCTGCGCACGCAACGCCGACGATGCGCAACTGGCTGCCGTCACCGCCGCCGCCCAGGCCTACCCGGACTCCGATGCCCGTAACTTTCGGGAGGTGGCCGACGCCGACGTCGCCTTCTGGTCTGCGGTCATCGACGGTTCGGGCAACGTGGCCTATCGGCTCTCGCTCAACACCTTGGTGGCTGCCATCGACGACGTAGGTCGCGACCTCGTCACCGCCCTCAACGCCGCCGAGGTCGCCGACCGTCCGGCTCACATCGAATTGGCTGCGGCGATCGCGGCCCGCGACGAGGACGCCGCCGGCCGCCTGGCCGAAGCGCTGCTGTCCCGACTTGTCATCGCCTGTCAGGCCGAAAACCCCGCCGAGCAAGGAAAGTAAATCATCATGCGCGACGTCATCCTTTACGCCATACCGTTTTTCGTCATACTGCTGATCCTTGAAGCGGCGTCGTACTACCTCCTGCCCGACGAGGACAAGGTTGGATACGAGGCCAAGGACGCCCGCACCAGCCTGATCATGGGAGCCGGCTACGTTGCGATCAACGTCGGGTGGAAAGTTGTTGTGCTGCTGGCCCTCAGCGCGCTGTACCTGATCGCGCCGGTTCACCTGCCGGCCAGTAATCCGCTGACCTGGATAGCGCTCTTCGTACTCGATGACCTCTGCTTCTACACCTACCACCGCACCCACCACACCGTGCGGGTGTTCTGGGCCAGCCACGTCGTGCACCACTCCAGCGAGCACTACAACTTCTCCACTGCACTGCGTCAGCCGTGGACCCCGTTCACCGCGCTGCCGTTCTGGCTGCCGCTGGCCCTGTTCGGATTCGCACCCTGGATGATTCTGCTACAGCAGTCCGTCAGTTTGGCCTACCAGTTCTTCCTGCACACCGAGCGCGTTGGAAAGCTCTGGAAGCCCATCGAATTCGTCATGAACACCCCGTCGCATCACCGGGTGCACCACGGCTCCAACACGCGTTACCTGGACCGTAACTACGGCGGCATCCTCATCATCTGGGACCGGCTGTTCGGTACGTTCGAGGCAGAGGGGGAGCGGGTGGTCTACGGCCTGACGAAGAATGTCAACAGCTTCAACCCCGTGACAGTGGCCTTCCACGAGTTCGCCGCGATCGGCCGGGACCTGAAGTCGGCGCGCACCGTTCGTGACGCGCTGGGCTTCCTGTTCCGGGGTCCCGGCTGGCAGCCCGCCCCTGTGCGCACACCGGCCAGGCGGCCCGTGTTCACCGCGGCAGCGGGATCCCCTGGCCGTAGTTGAACACGTCCTGCGGATCCCAGGTCGCCTTGAGCCCCTCGAGCCGACCGAGGTTGTCCCCGTAATACGCCGAAGCCCAATCCTCCAGCCCCGGATCCGGGAAGTTCTGATAGGAGCGACCGGTGGTGTGCGGCAGCAGGGTCTGCCAGAGTTCGTCCTCCCAGTCCTTGATCTCCGGGGGGATCGGATTGTCCGGCAGCACAGAATCTTTGGGAGTCGGCCAGCCGGCGGACATCTCGACCAGGACCTTCGCCGACCGGTGCACGTAGGCGGTGGCGTCGGGGGCGACGTCGTTGACGGCGCCGCCCACCCAGCCGTAGATGCCCATCGCGGCCTCTCGGTCGGGACCGCTGCCAGAGGGGAAGCGCCGGACCACGTCGAGTGCCTGGCCCAGGACATCCTCGGTCAGATAGTCGTCGGCGTAGAGCGAACGATCCCAGAACGAGTAGGCCGGGGACGGCTCGGTGACGTACCAGCCGTAGACCTCCCACCACGGTCGCTCCACGATCTCGGCCCGGACGCCCGGTACCGCCATCAGCGGGCCGAACAGCCCGTGGGCGTCGGCCGCGCCGGCGATCGCCTGGGCCTGGACCCGGCCCTCGATATCGCCCCCCCGATCGTCTTTGGAGTGGCCGAGATAGAGGTTTCCGGTGACGATCCGTTCGGCGCCGGCGCGCATCTTCTGGAAGGCGACTGCGGCGGCCACTGCGGTGTCGCGGCCGTGGAAGGTGAACTCCGCCGTCGTCGCCCGTGTGACCGGCACTTCCACCATCTCGTATTCGAGGTCCGTGACCACCCCTAAGTTGCCGCCCGCCCCGCCGCGCAGGCCCCAGAACAGTTCGGGGTTCTCGGTGCCACTTGCGGTGACCACCTTGCCGTCGGCCGGGACCATGGTGACCTTGCGCAGCCGGTCGGCGGTCAGGCCGGCCCACGGCGCGTTGGGGCCGATGCCCCCGCCCAGTGTCAGGCCCGCCACGCCGACCGCCGGGCAGTTCCCGCCGGGGAGCAGAAGCCGGTTCCCGCCCTGCGGAAGCAGTTTCGCGAGGTCGGCATTGCGCACCCCGGCCTGGGCCTTCAGCGTCGTCCCATTGATGGAGGCCGCGTTCATCGCGCGGGTGCTGATCAGGATTCCGCGAGAGCTGGACGCGTCGGCGTAGTTGTGGCCACCGCCCCGAATCGCGAAGGGCGTCTGGGTGTCTCGTGCCCATGTGACGGTGGCGACGACGTCCTCGACGCCGGCGCACCGCACCACCGCTTCGGGCATGGTGGCCGCGAAGCGAAGGTTGCGTGGGGTGGCCAGTTCCGCGTACTCGGGGCTGCCGGGCCGCAGCACCGTGCCGCGCAGCTTCTTCTCCAGGTCGGTCAGGGCCTTCGGCGCGGTCTGCGGTGCCTCGGTCTTGGGGGCCGCGCAGGAGGCTGCCAGTCCGGCGGCGGCCAAGCCTGCGGCGGCCAGCAGTTCACGACGGGTCAAACGGGGCATGGTCGCCAGTCAATCACCCACCTATCGACTCTGCGTTGAGATCGCGATTCGACTCGAAAGTGCGATCTGAGTGCAGAGTCGAGTGCGTCGTCTCCAATGGCATGCTCTAGCGCATGTCGCGAATGTTCAAAGCCGCCGTGATCGGCGCAGGCTATATCGGGTCCACCACGGCGATGCGTCTTGCACAGTTCAACCTGTTCGACGAGGTGATCCTCACCGATGTCGTTGACGGGAAGGCGCAAGGCCTGGCACTCGACATCAGCCAGTCGCGGCCCATCGAGGGATTCGACACACGCGTGCGCGGAACGACCACGGGGGCCGACGGGTCCGGCTACGACGCCATCGCCGGATGCGATGTCGTGGTGCTCACCGCCGGGGTGCCCCGCAAACCCGGCATGAGCAGGGCCGACCTTATCGGCGTCAACGCCGACATCGTGCGCGGAGTCAGTACGAACATCGCCGCCCAGGCGCCGGCGGCGGTCGTCATCGTGGTGTCCAATCCGCTGGACGAGATGACCGCGTTGGCCCAGCAGGTCACCGGTTTCGAGCACCAGCGGGTGATGGGTCAGGCCGGTGTCCTCGACAGCGCCCGCTTCGCCCATTTCGTCGCCGAGAAACTCGGGGTGCCGGTCAGCACCGTGGCCACCCTGACGTTGGGGTCCCACGGCGACACCATGGTTCCAGTGCCGTCGCACTGCACGGTGGGCGGCAGGGCGCTGACCGATGTGCTGTCCGCATCCGAGATCGACGACCTGGTGGCGCGCACCCGCGCAGGTGGCGCCGAGATCGTCGACCTCCTCAAGACCGGTTCGGCCTACTTCGCACCTTCGGCGGCCGCGGCGCGGATGGCCAAGGCCGTCGTCGAGGATTCCGGCGCCGTTGTGCCGGTATGCGCCTGGATGGACGGCGAGTACGGCATCAGCGAGGTCTACCTGGGAGTGGAGGCGGAGATCGGCCGGCACGGCGTGCGTCGGGTAGTCGAAAGCCCTTTGACCACGGTGGAATTGGCCGCACTGCGCGAGGCGGCCACCGCCGTTGGCTGGGTCAATCCTGATTCCGTTGGGTCCGTTCCCGTTTGAGGGTTTCGCCGCGGAAGAAGGCCGGCGACTTGAGGTTCCACAGGATCATCAGCAGTACCCCGAAGAGCAGGCTGGCCACCCCGATGATGAACACGATTCCCACCCCGGCCAGCGACGCGCCCGCGCTGCTCTCCGGCTGGGCCATGTGGTACGCCTCGATGAGGCCGACCGGGATGAGGATCAGCGCCGCGATGCCAGGCAGGATCACCTGTCCGAAGGCGGTGCGCCAGGACTGGAATGCTGTGTCCCAGAAGTACAGAACCGACGAGATGGCGACCACGCTGTAGTAGGTGATGATCGCGATACCGACGCTGTAGACGCAGTCTTCCACGATGCTGTCGGAGAACCACGTCAGCCCGCAGTAGATGGCCAGTGTGGTCATACCGATGAACCAGGTGGCGAACTTCGGGGTCTGGACCACCTGATCGACCGAGGCGAACCGGTCCGGCAGCGCCTTGTAGGTGGCCATCGACAGCACCGAGCGGACTGTCGACATCACCGTGGAGATGGTGGCCGAGAACGCCGAGAGCCCGATGATCAGCGCGGCAGCCACCGCGCCCTTGGGCCCGAGCGCCTCACGGGCCATCGCCGAGAAGACGTCGTCGATGTTGGCCTCGTGGGTCAAGCTCAGCGAACTGGTGGGGTCGGTGCCGGCGAAGGCAAGCGCGGCCACCCCGATCACCACGTAGGTGATCACCGTGATGACGATGGCGGTGATCCCGCTCTTGCCGGACTGTCCCGGTGTCCCGGAGGTCTCCTCGGACATCGACAGCGCTGCGTCGAAACCCCAGAAGATGAAGACGGCGACCAGGAAGCCACCCAGCAGCGCGGCGAAACTGTCGATGGCGAACGGGTTGAACCAGTCCCACGAGAACGGTTCGGCGGTGGGGTTGCGGTGGCTGCGGAACACGTTGATCGCCAGGATCGAGGCGAACAGGATCAGGCCGCCGTACTGAATCACCGTCAACAGCAACGTGGTTCGGGAGGATTCTTCGGCACCGCGGCTCACCAGCCAGGTGGTGGTGAGGATGAATGCGGCCGCGATGGCCATCTGCACCCAGTTCGACGCGTCCTCGATGCCCAGTGCTGTCGTGATGGCGTTGACGGTGATGCCGGCCGCGCCCACCCCGGCCAGCACGCTCGACAACAGCAGGGCGTAGCCGCCGATCCAGCCGATGCGCGGCATGATCGCCTTCGAACCCCAGGTGAACACCGTCCCGGCATCGGGGGCGGCGTCGGTCAGGTGTTTGTAGGCCAGGGCCACGAAGAACATCGGGACCACCGCGATGATGAACACGATGGGCAACTGGTAGCCGGCCTCGGCGGCGCCATGGCCCAGTGCCCCGGTCAGCGAGTACGCCGGCGCGGTGGCGGCAAGGCCGATCGACACCGCCCCGATCAGAGACACCGAACCCTTCTTCAGCCCCTTCGACTTCAGGTCGTGCATCGGTGGGTCTTCTGGTTCCTCCTGCGCCATGATCGGATTGTGTCACCGACTATCCGGCGATGATCCGCTTTGGCCTACCGTTCGCCTACGCTTCTACGCATGCGCATCCTCCAAATCGGCGCCGGGGGTGTCGGATCCTCGGCCGCCCTCATCGCCGCCCGCCGTGACTTCTTCGACAGCTACCTGATCGCCGACTACGACGGCGCCCGGGCCTCTGACCTGGTGGCGCGGATCGGTGACCACCGCTTCACCGGGATCGAACTGGATGCCTCAGACGCCGACGCGGTCACCGCGGCCTGTCGCACCCACGCCATCACCCACGTGCTGAACGTCGTCGACCCGCGGTTCGTCATGCCGATCTTCAACGGCGCCTTCGCCGCCGGGGCCGGCTACCTCGACACCGCGATGAGCCTGTCCCACCGCCACCCCGACAAGCCGTTCGAACTGCCCCTCGTCAAGCTCGGGGACGACCAGTTCGCGCAGGCCGACAAGTGGGAGGCCGCAGGGCAGCTCGCATTGGTGGGCGTCGGAGTCGAGCCCGGTCTGGCCGACGTGTTCGCCCGCTACGCCGCCGACCATCTGTTCTCCTCCATCGACGAACTCGGGGTGCGCGACGCGTCCAACCTGGTGGTCGAGGGCTACGACTTCGCCCCGTCGTTCTCCATCTGGACCGTCATCGAGGAGTGCCTCAATCCGCCGGTCATCTGGGAGAAGGATCGCGGATGGTTTACCACTCCACCGTTTTCCGAGCCCGAGGTCTTCGACTTCCCGGAGGGCATCGGCCCGGTCGAGTGCGTCAACGTCGAGCATGAGGAAGTGCTGCTCATGCCGCGCTGGGTAGACGCCAAGCGGGTCACCTTCAAATTCGGCCTCGGTGACGAGTTCATCGAGGTGCTCCAAGTCCTCAACAAGCTCGGCCTGGACAAGACCGAGCCGGTCAGGGTCCGCACCAAGTCGGGGGAGGCCTCGGTCAGCCCGCGCGACGTGGTCGCCGCCTGCCTGCCGGACCCGCTGGCGCTGGGGCCGAAGATGACCGGCAAGACCTGCGCGGGGCTCTGGGTGACCGGCACCGGCAAGGACGGCAATCCTCGCGAGGTCTACCTATACCACGTCGCCGACAACGCCTGGACCATGGCAGAGTACAAGGCGCAGGCGGTGGTGTGGCAGACGGCGATGAATCCCGTTGTCGCCCTGGAGTTGCTGGCCACCGGTGCGTGGTCGGGTGCGGGTGTCATGGGTCCGGAGGCCTTCGACGCCGTGCCGTTCCTGGATCTGCTGCGCGACGGCTATGGGCAGGAGTGGAAGCTCCAGGAGCGCACACCGGCGTGATGCTTCCGTGAGTCGGCGCCAGATCGCGGCACTGTTCGTCCTGTGCCTGGCGGTCTTCATGGTGGCCGTCGACGGCACCG
>CAIOYU010000181.1 GCA_903862565.1 uncultured Actinomycetes bacterium
GCCGGCGTTGACGACCGTGCTGCCGAGCAGTGTGGTCACCCCGGCCACGGAGAAGTCCGCGCCGCCGGTGGTGTAGGTGCCGGCGAGCGTGGCGTTCTGCTGGTAGGTCTGCGCTCCGGTGGTGGTCACCGATTGCAGATTCACCGTCGCCTGGCCGCCGTTCGGCCGCAGCCAGATGGTCTGCTGCGCGAAGTCAAACATGACGTCGTAAGAGTTGTAGAGGTTCAATCCGGTGTTGACGTTCTGGGTTGAGCCCAGGACGCCGTTCTGGTAGTCGACCAGATTGACCGAGCCGTTGTCACCGGCGGTGAACGTCCACTCCAGCGGCTTGCGGCCGGGGATCGTCGGGAACACCGCAGTGAACGTCGTTCCCGGTTCCAGTTGCCCGGGCACTGTCCCGGTGCTGCTGTAGGGGTAGCCGGTTCCGCCCTTGATCCGGATTCCTGTCGACGGTGCACCGCTGTCGATGAGAGTCGGCAGTGTGGGTGTCTCCCCGATCTGCTTCTGCCCGTCGGCCCCGGTGGCGGAGTAGGCGGGGGCGAAGCCGAACCAGGACAGAACGTCGTAACCGGAGACAGGATAGGTTCCACCGCCAGGCTGTGGGGTCACGGGAACGGCATACGGGAACTGGGCGCGCAGGGCGTCGGTGACCCCGACGGACAACTGCGGGTCGATCCCGATGGGGCCGAGTTGGACCAGGAACCCGCTGGAGAGGTTACCGGGCAGCTGGAACAGCGGATTGGCCATCGGCGTGGACTGTCCGGGGACCGGCGTGGTGGAGAAGGATGCGCCGAAGTCGCCGAAGAAGTTGTCCTCCACCGGGGGGCATCAGGGTTGGTGAAGACGAAAACCGTGTCGTTGCCAGAGTTTCCGCCGGCAAGGATGGCGGCGATCTGGATGGGCTGTCCGGTGGACACGGTCTGCGACCCCCGCCCGAGGGTGATGTTCGTGTTGGCGATGACGCCGTTGTAGCAGTTGCCCGAGGAGTAGGTCTCCGAAATCGGAGTCGTGGTCAGCGGGACGTTCCTCCAGTAGTTCGGGCTGTAGCCGGCGAAGAAACTGACTCCGCCGGTGTCGAACTCGTAGACCTGGGACGGGTTGTTGCCGATGGCGACGTCAATGCCGTATTTGACCTGAGGTTGCCCATTGGTGCTGAACTGCGGGAGGTAGCGCAGCGGGATGGTCTTGGTCTCACTGCTCTGCGGGATGCTCAAGGGAGCGACCCCTCGCGTGAGCAGGCTGGCCAGCGCGGTCTGGCCGCCGACTGCAGCGGCGAAAGTGGTTGCGCCCAGGACGGTCACGGTGAGGGATTGCTTACCGCTCTTCGTTCCATCGATGGTTCCGCAAACGCACGCCGGAGCCCTACGCGAAGACGTCGCCAATGCGCTCGAACCCCTGGGCCTTCGACTCTCCGAGTCCAAGACCCAGATCGTGCACATGAGCGACGGGTTCGACTTCCTCGGCTTCCACATCCGGTGGAAACGCAAGAGGGGCACGAACAAGTGGCACGCGTACACCTTCATCGCCGACCGGCCTATCCGGTCGGTGAAGGCCAAGATCCGTGCCTTGACCCGCAGGACGTCGCAGCAGGATCCCGCGAGCGCGCTGATCCGGCTCAACCAGATCATGCGCGGCTGGGCCAACTACTACTTCAAACATGCGGCCGGCAAACGCACACTCAGTCCCCTGTCGCACTTCGTGTGGTGTCGGGTGATCGGGTGGCTGCGCAGGCTACATCGCTGGAGATGGAAGGACGTTCGCCGCCGGTTCACCACTCCCACAGGGCAGTGGACACCGATCACGGTGGACGGGATCAGGTTGTGCAACCTGGCGGCGGTGCCGGTCACCCGATACCGCTACCGGGGCAACACCATCCCCACCCCCTGGACCCTGCCCAACCACGCCCACACGGCAGAAACCGTGGAGAGCCCGGTGCGATGAAAGTCGCACGCCGGGTTCGGCGAGCGGCCTGGGGAAACGGACCGAGAGCAATCCCGGCACCGCGCCCCAGGCCGACTCAAAAGTGCGCCACGAGGCGCTGATGTTTCGAGTGGAGGTGAGAGACCTTCGCCGCCGGACCTGTCGCAGCAGGGACGGTGAAAACCGCCGGTGGGCCGGCCCTGATTCACGGCTCGGCCTAATCCGCGGCGATCGCGATCGCGACGTGAACCCCTGGGGAATGGGTGTCGAACTACGTCGTTGACTGGTCGCGGGCCGAGTACGGGTTCCCACGACCTGCC
>CAIOYU010000182.1 GCA_903862565.1 uncultured Actinomycetes bacterium
ATCCGGTCAGCGGCACTCCGGTGGGCATGACCACCTATATGAACATCGACGCAGCCAACCGCCGCCTGGAGATCGGATCCACCTGGATCCGGCGCAGCGCCCAGCGAACCGCGCTCAATGCCGAAGCCAAGCGTCTGCTGCTCACCCACGCGTTCGACGATCTCGATTGCATCGCCGTGGAGTTCCGCACGCATTTTTTCAACCAGCCAAGCCGCCGCGCAATCGAGCGACTGGGGGCCAGACTTGACGGTGTGCTGCGCAGCCATCAGATCAACCTGCATCCGGATGCGCCGGGCGCACTGCGGGACACCTGCGTCTACAGCATCATCGCCGCTGAGTGGCCGACCGTGCGGGCGAACCTTGACTACATACTCGCCAAGTCCGCGAAGGACTGAAGCACAACGTGTTTCGCATCATATTCGCCCAGCTGCAGTGTTCCAACTGATCCGGATCACGTACCTGTGCCGGGCAAGAGTGGAAGGATCTCCGGATGACAACCACCCCGGCAAGCCGTAGACCAAGTCGCATCAAGTTCTCCGGACACACGGCCGATGACGGCCTGTTCGGTCCCGACAGTGTCACCTGGCGCATCTCAGCCATGCCCCAGATGGGACTGGCCGCACACGGGGCCGCGACACTGCAGATGCTGCACCCGATGGTCATGCACATGATCGACCAGGCGTCTGCCTTCCGAACGAACCCTGCTTCCCGCGGCGAACTCACCGCCCTTTACGGTCGCACACTCACCTACGGGGATACCGCGGCGGCAAACCGCGCCGCTGAAGTCCTCGCGAAGATTCATCATCGGGTGACGGCCACTGATCCGGTATCGGGTCGCACCTATCACGCCGATGAGCCCGACCTTTTGCTGTGGGTTCACAACACGATCCAGTGGATGGTGTTGCGAGTTACCGATTCTTACGGCCCCGCCCTCAGTGAAGCCGACAAGACGACCTACCTCACTGAACAGGTCGTCGCAGCGCGACTGATCGGATGCAAGGTCGATGACGTTCCCACCACCGAGAAAGACCTCTACACCTACATCGAAGGCATGGCTCCACTGCTGGCACTGGGCAGCGACACCCTCTGGTTCAAAAAGATGGTCTTTCCTGATTCGCTTGTCTGGAAGCCAGCCAGCTATCTTCCGCACATACTGGGTGTGGCCGTCGCCGGTTTGATGAATGCTGAACAACGTCAGATCTACGGGATGGATAGACCCGCCTGGCAGTTTGAGACCAATAGGCAGATCCTCAAGGGAATCTTCGAGGCAGAGGCACGCAAGATTCCGGTGCTGTCGCGCATTTCCCTGGAACGCCAGAAGGTCGACGAGAAGGCATTCGGATCTCCGCACTGATGGTGAGAATAATGTTCTACTCGCCCCGCATCGCCCCGAATACCGGCAACGCGATACGCATGGTAGCCGCCACCGGCTGCGAACTGCATCTGGTGGAACCGTTGGGATTCGACCTGTCCGAGCCGAAACTGCGTCGCGCCGGACTGGACTACCACGATCTGGCGTCGGTCACCGTGCACCGCAGTCTGGACGAGGCGTGGGTGGCGTTGGCCGGGGCGCGGGTGTTCGCGTTCACCGCCCACGCCACCCGGTCCTTCGCCGAAATCC
>CAIOYU010000183.1 GCA_903862565.1 uncultured Actinomycetes bacterium
GAGATCACCTACACCTTCGAGGACCTCAAGGATCTCGAGGTCGTCGAACGGGCGGTGACGCTCACCTGTGTTTCCAACCCGGTCGGCGGCAACCTGATCTCCAACGCCATGTGGACCGGCTATCGCGTGCGTGACTTGTTGCAGCGCAGCGGAATCCACCCCGATGCAAATATGGTGCTGTCCACCTCGGCGGACGGCTTCACAGCCGGAACGCCTGTCGAGGCACTTACCGACAGCCGGGACTCCCTGCTGGCCATCGGGATGAACGGTGTGCCGCTTCCCGTCGAGCACGGCTATCCCGCGCGCCTGGTGGTGCCGGGACTCTACGGATTCGTCTCGGCCACCAAGTGGGTCGTCGACCTGGAACTGACCCGCTTCGACCGCGCCCAGGCCTACTGGACAAAGCTGGGCTGGTCGGCGCAGGCGCCCATCAAGACCGCGTCCCGCATCGACGTCCCGCGCAACGGCACACGGCTACCCGGTGGCCCGGTCACCGTCGGGGGCGTGGCCTGGGCGCAGCACCGCGGTATCAAGGCCGTCGAGGTGCGTATCGACGACGGGCCGTGGCAGCCGGCCCAGCTCGGTACCGCCTACTCCGACGACACCTGGCGGCTGTGGACCTATCAGTGGCAGGCCACGCCCGGCCCGCATGTCGTGACAGCCCGGGCCACCGACGGCACCGGCGCTGTGCAGACCGGGGACGTGGCACCGCCGCCGCCGGATGGCGCAACCGGTTGGCCGTCGGTGTCCGTCGAGGTCGAGTGATCGGCGGCACTCTTCCTCGGAACCGTTCAGATGTTCGGGCAGTCCAACGCCACGGCAAGAGCCGCGCACACCTGCCGCATACGATCGTCGGCCAACCGGCCGAGCCTTTCCACCAGAACGGCCACCGAGACGCTCTCCAGCGAATCGAGATTGACCGCACACCGCCGTGGGATCGGATCATCCTCTTCGGGCTCAAGTACGACCTCGCTTGCCAGTCCGCGAACGGTGGTGGTGCACGGCGCAACGACGGCTCGCCGAAGGCGGGGAATCGCCGCGTCGCGCGAGAGCACAATGACAGGCCGGCGCCCGACGTCGGCCAACTCGCACCACCACACCTCACCGCGTGCAGGCAGCGGACTCACGTGGCACCGGCCGCCCGCCGCCACGAGGCCAGGTCGCCCCACTCATCGCGTTGCTCCGCCGGTTGCGCCTCGTACGCGGCGTAGCTCGCGTCGATCTCCGCCGATCGGTGCCGGTCTAGCAGCGCCCGCAGTGCGTCGTCCACCAGGGCGGCGTCAGTGGTACCGGTATGAACCTTCCGCGCTTGCGCGAGGAGTGCGGTGTCCACGGTCGTGCTCAGACGTATGCGAGCCATGCCACAATCATGCCACAAGGCGTTTTGAGACGAGTTGCTTACGAACCGTCGAGATCGTCGGGCACGGTCACGGTGACCACCGTTCCACCGCCGTAGCGCTCGGTGAAGTCCACCGATCCGCCCGAGGCCTCCACCCCGACGACAAGTGAGGCCAACCCGATATGGCCCTCGGCGACGCGGCGGCCCAGAATCTCCGGGTCGAAGCCGATGCCGTTGTCGGTGACCTGCAGAACGGTGCCCGTCTTGCTGTGGTGCAGAGCCAGGTCCAGGTGGGTCGCACGAGAATGCTTGTGCGCGTTGGCCAGAAGTTCCCGGGCGGCACGGTAGACCAGCGCCTGGGACTCGGTTCGGGCCACGTCGTCGATCTCGGTGTGGACAGGCGTCCCCCAACGCTCCTCATACCGGTGGGCCAGTTCGCGCACGGCCGCACTCAGCCCCACCTGGGCCAGGACCTGTGGATGC
>CAIOYU010000184.1 GCA_903862565.1 uncultured Actinomycetes bacterium
GCGGCGCTGTTGGTGCCCGCCTACTGGATGCTGCAGTCGATCGCCGCGCTGAAGGCCCTGTACCAGTTGTTCTTCCGCCCTTCCTATTGGGAGCTCACCGTGCACGGACTTGCCGGCAGGCAGACCGCGCAAGCGGGTGCGCCATGAACCGGGTGGTCCGCGTCCTGATGGCGATCGTGCTCTGTGGGGGCATGACCGGAGCGCCACTCGGCGGCCTCGTCGCGCGGGCCGAACCGGGCCCGGCCGTCGCCGAGCCAGGCGGCACCCCCTCGATCGCCTGGACACAACTAGGGCGGCCAGATCAACTGGAAGTCCTGGGGTCCAATCAAGTCTTCGACACCGACATCCCTGTCCCACAGGGACTTACACCCGGTGTCCTGCGGGGAACCGTCGGCTCGGTCGTCAACGTCGTCGACGGTCGTGTCGATGTGGTCGACGAACGTGGAGTGGTCCTCGGAAGCATCCCACTGCTCCCCGATAATGTCTCCGCGCCATTCACCGTCGATATCTCGCGCGCAATCGTCAGTGACGGCGCAGCGAAGCTGGGGTTCGTCATCCGCGACCACAATCCACCGCAGAACAGCTGTTCCCAGCCGCCCTCGCTGACGCTGAGCCAACTCGCCGCGAGCTACCGCGGGACGGCACCGTACCCCGGCATCGTGGCCGACTTCCTCCCCGATTACCTGGACCGGTTTGTGATCCGGACCGGCGCGGCGCCCTCACCGGCAACCCAGCAGGGTGTTCTCGACCTGGTCGCCAGGCTCACCCGGCATTACCGGCCCGTCCCGGTGCGCATCGATGTCGACGCCTCGTCGGAGCCCGCGGCGAAAGTACCGCCTGGACAGCGGGTCATAGAACTGCGCGACGGCGGGCCAGCAGGAATGACCGTGACGTCCCCGAATTCCCCGCGTGCCGCGCTGGTGATCGCCGGCCACGGTGATGAGTTGGCCCGCCAGATCGCCCTGTTCGCCGATCGGCGATTCACGCTGGCACAAACCCTCTCTGCAACAGTGAATTCCGCAACCATCGATGTCCCGCAGTCCTCGACCGTCAAGACTTTCGCCCAACTTGGCATCACCGGTCAGACGTCGGTGCTCGGAAACGCCACACTGTACGTCGGGCTCGATGTCAGCCAGTTCGCAGTCGGATCGTTGCAGCAGGCCACGCTTCACCTCATCGGCCACTACACGCCGGTGGTGGGCGGCGAGGCGTCGGTGGTCGTGCGCTCCGGCAACGCAGTGCTGGTCGCCCGCCGCCTCGACGAGTCCGGACTGCTCGACATCACCGAAACAATCCCGGCGGAGTCGATCCAGTCCAATGTCGGTGTCGCCTTGGCACTGCGCTACCTGCCCAGTCAACCGTGCGTCCCGCTCAACAACCGGATCCAGTTCGCCCTCGATCCGGCCTCTACCGTCTCTGTCACCCCCGGTACCTTCAATCGGGGCGGCTTCCCCGCGCTGCCGATGGCCTTCGCACCCGGCTTCGACGTGGTGGTCGACCAACCCGATCACCTGCGCTTCGCAGCCGCTGCGGTCAACCTGATGGCACAGCAGACCGCGCTGACCCTGCGACCGCGCATCACCACGATGGCCGCCGGCGCGGCTTCGGGCAGGGGGCTGCTGGTCGTGGCCGACGGGAAGGCACTGACCAGTGCCGGTTTCGCGCCGCCGGTGACGCCAGGACCGGGAACCACCGTCGGCATCGGCGGTTCCGTGAGCACCGACGTCGACCTGCGCGGCCCGATCGGCGTGGTACAGGTCTTCACCCAGCATGATCGAAAGGTATTGGCGCTCAGCGGGACCCAACGGTGGACACTGGTTGAGCGCAGCTTCGACCACATCCGTGCACTGCCCGCGCGCTGGGCGTCACTGTCCGGCGACGTGGTGGCCACCGGGACCGCCGGAGAGACCGTCAATCTGACACTTCACGAGGGTGGGGTGCTGATCGACGAGTTTCCCGGAACCAGCTGGAAGCGGTGGGCGCAGTTGACCGGCGGGGTGGCCGTAGGCGTACTGCTCGCTGCGACTGGAGTGCTGATGTGGCGGCGACGCCAAGCACGGCACGGATGATCCGGTGACCGCACTGCTGGAGCCCCGGCCGGCGGTGGTCCAGCCGACGGACTCCGCCCCTGATGCGCCCCGTCGCCGGCGGGGCATTGCGCTGTTCGCGGTGCTGGCCGCACTGTACTGCGCGCTCGGAACCCTGTTGGTGATGCGCTACAACCTTTTTGAGGGCGATGCCGCCAGCCGGGTCGCCAACGCCGGCTACGCACTGATGAGCCGCGATCCGCATCTGTCGGCGATCGGGTTCGTCTGGAACCCGCTTCCCAGCCTGGTCGAAATTCCGCTGCTGCTGTTCGCCCGATGGTGGCCCGAACTGCGGACCCACGCTCTCGCCGGGGTGCTGCAGAGCGCCCTGTTCATGGCAGGCTCGGCACTGATGGTGCGTGGAGTCGCGCTGGATCGCGGCGTCGGATCGGGCTGGCGACGGGTGGCCGTCGCCTGTTTCGCACTGCAGCCGATGATCGTCGTCTACGGCGCATCCGGCATGAGCGAAGCGGCCGAAACCTTCTGCCTGCTCTGGTGTGTCCGTTACCTGATGCGGTGGAGCGACCGCCACCGCACCGAGGATCTGGCCTGGGCGGCGTTGGCCTTGGGCGTGGGCTATCTAGCCCGCTACGAGGCGGTTCCGGCAGCACTCGGCGTCGCTGCCTTCGTCGCGGTGTTGTCCGTCGGGCGCGCCGCTCCGGGGGTCCGGGTCTCGACCGTTGCGGCCAACGTGGTGATCGCCATTTTCCCGGTTGCTCATTTCGCGGCCCTCTGGGCGGTGACCGGGTGGGTGGTCAACCACGAACTACTGGCAACCGTGACGTCGCAGTACGGCAACGGCAGACAGGTTGCGGGAGCGATACAGCGTGGCGATCTGGTTCGCGACTCACCGACGGTCTGGGTGGCGATCGCCGCGCGACTACTGGGCATGCAACCGTTCGTCGGAATCGCCACCGCGGGCGCCGTGGCCTACGCGGCGCTGACGCGCAGGCCCGCAGTGCTGGCGCCAGTCGTCACGTTCGGGCCGGTTCTCGTGTTCGCAGCCTGGGGTCAGTACTCGGCCACGACTTTCGGCTTCTTCAGGTACTTCCTACTCGCTGTGCCCCTGGTGGTCTGCATCGCGCTGGCGTGCTGGACACCGCCCGGTTGCCCGCGCCGGCCGTGGCTCACCGAGACCGGTGCGAGCCGGATCGCCCCTGCACTGTTGTGCGGGTCCATCCTGGTCGGGTTCCCGGTGACGGTGCACGCAATGCTCAACGACCACATCGACAACCCGCCACTGCAGGCCGGTTTCACCTCATTGCTGCACCCGGATCGTTATCCGCCCCAGGAACTTCCCGACCGCCGGCTCATGGTCAACGAGCGACTCCTGGCGGACTATCTTGACCGCCAACGACTCCCCGACGGCGCGGTCCTGATGGACTCGGCCTACACGTGGGGGACGTGGCTGAGTTCCGCCAACCCCACGCAGTTCATCGTCACCAGCGACTACGACTTCAAGGCGGCGCTCAACCGACCCTGGGATTATCGGGTCACGTATCTGCTGGTCAGTAACCCGTCCATCACCGGGGCCGACGCCCTCAACGTCCGATATCCGGCACTGTGGAAGGACGGGGCCGGGTTTTCGCGACTGGTGTATGCGGTCTACGGCATCTACGGCACCTCCGGTGAAGAACTGTTTCGGCTCTATGAAGTCACCGGGCCACCCCGGAACGTCCTGAGCCCGCCGGCGTGACGACATCCACAACGCAGTGGCGGTCACTGCTTGCCGCTGCGGGGATCGCTCTGATTGCCCTCGCGGGCTTCATCCGGTTCACCTCCACCGACGGGGCCGACGGTTCCGGCTCCTCAAGGCCTGCAACGGGAATGACGAATCTCGTCGTGACGATCGGGGATCGCAGCTTCACCATGACCAACGGTCTCGCATCGGCGGAGATCACGCCGGACTCGGCGACACCGAATACCGTCCGGGTCATCGGCGAACCCGCCGTTGGCGACGTCAATCGCGACGGACGCCCCGACGCGGCGCTGCTCATCGAAAGCGACTCGGGCGGTGGCGGTAACTTCTTCTACGCCGTGTTGGCCGTCAACGAATCCGGTTCCTACCGCGCGACGAATGCGCTGCTCCTGGGTGACCGCATCGCGCCGATCACGGTCGACTTCCTGGACGGCCGGTTCGTCTACAACTACGACGACCGGGTACCCGGTGAACCGGTGTCGGCCCGCCCGTCGGTCCAGAAGAGCCTTTGGATCCGGTTCGATCAGGAGTCCGGGGACATCTCCGCTGGCACGTGAGCCGGGTGCCCTCGACGAACTCGACGCTGCCGCGCAGTGGGCCGCCGAATACTGATCAGGTGAGGTCGGTCCGAAGGGCTAACAGCATCGTCATCGCCCGCCACGGGCGCAGTTCGTGTCGGCCGGCTTCAGCGGCCAAGTGCACACGTCGATGTAGGTTGTCGCGCTGGGGCCGCCGCCGTCGAACACCCCGTAGGCCTCGCCCTTGGTTCCGGTGTATGTGGCACCCCCACCGCCCTCATCGCCGGACGTCGTGACGGCCGTCATGTCCCAGCCCTTGTCCTCGAGTGCCTTCTTGAAGGATTCCATCACTGCGGTCGGCGAACCCTTGACTTCGTAGAACAGATGAATCCCGTTGTCGGAGATGCTGTCTGGACCTTTGGTGAGCACAGTATCGGCCGGCGGTGGCACGAGCGATCTCAGATCAGCAGCAGCAGCACCGGGAGCCGGTGCTGACGGTGAGGAGGCCGTACCCGACTCGGCTCCCTTTGCGCACCCCGACGCGATCACCCCCACCGCCAGAGCAACCACCACAGCACCGCGGGCACAGATCTTCGTCATTGTGGGCCCTTCCCTCGTCAGCCTGAGCAGGTGATCACGACGGTAATACGAGAAGTGCCACCATGTCGTCAGCCGACGAGTTCGACTCCCCCGGTGGCCATGTCGACCAGCGCCGCCTCAGTCGATTCGGGTGCGACGCCGGCCGTGAGGTCGACGAGCACTCGCGTCTCGAACCCGTTGCGCACCGCGTCCTGCGCGGTTGCCCGCACGCAGTAGTCGGTGGCGATCCCCACCACGTCCACCGCATCGACTCCCCTGGCCCGCAGCCAGTCGGCCAGGCTGACGCCGTCGGCGGCCCCTTCGAAGCCGCTGTAGGCCGCGGCGTTGGCACCCTTGTGGAACACCGCCTCGATGTGGCCGGTGTCGAGTTCGGGGTGGAAGTCCGCACCACGGGTGCCGGCCACGCAGTGCCTCGGCCAGGAGTCGACGAAATCGGGGGTGTCGGAGAAGTGCGAACCGGGGTCGACGTGGTGGTCCTTGGTGGCCACAACATGGTCGTAGCTTTCCCTGGCCAGCCAGTCGTTGATCCTGCCGACGACGGCCGAGCCGCCGGCCACCGCCAGTGACCCGCCTTCGCAGAAGTCGTTCTGGACATCGACGATCACCAGAGCACGCATGATCACAACGGTAGCTTCACCGGCACCGTCGCCGGAGTATCTTTACCGGTCGTGACGTCATTCGACTTCTTCCAGAACGCCGAGCTCCCCGTCCCGGACGTCACGCCCGAACAGGCCGAAGCCATCGCCGCCCGGCACTTCGGAGTCGAGGCCACCGCCACCGCGCTGGGAAGCCAGCAGGATGCCAACTTCCTTCTGCGCTCCGCAGGCGGTGAGGCCATCGGCGTGCTCAAGGTCGCCAACCCCGCCTTCAGCCGGCTGGAGTTGGAGGCCCAGGATGCGGCAGCGGCATTCATCGCCGCCAGCGAAGGCCTCCGCACCGCCCACAACGTCGACCTGCCGGGGACCACCCCGATCGCGCAGATCGAGGGCGAAACCCCCTTGTACGCAAGGATTCTGAGGTTCCTACCCGGCGGCACGCTCAGCGGTGAGGGTTACCTCAACGCGGCGCGCGTGGCGGCGCTGGGATCGTTGTCCGGGCGAGTCTGCCGGGCACTGACCGACTTCGAGCACCCCGGCGTGGACCGGGTGCTGCAATGGGACCTGCGCCACGGCCTACGCACCGTCGAGGTGCTGGCGTCCCACGTCACCGACGACCACCGACGGAACGCCGTCGAAGCCGCCGCCACCGAGGCGTGGGCGACCATCGCCGACCTCGCCGACGACCTTCCCGTGCAGGTGATCCATGGCGACCTCACCGACGACAACGTGGTGTGCGGGCCTGGCGACAGCCATGACCTCGGCGGCCATCCCGACGGCGTACTGGACTTCGGCGATCTCACCAGGTCCTGGACGGTCGCCGAACTGGCATGCACCGTCTCGGCTGTACTGCGGCACGACCCGGAACCCGCCGCCGCTCTGCCGGCCATCGAGGCCTTTCACGCGGTCCGGCCCCTGGGGCCGGCCGAGATCGAGGCACTGTGGCCGCTGGTGGTGCTGCGCGCGGCGGTTCTGGTGGTCAGCGGCGTCCACCAGGCCACCCTCGACGCCGACAACCACTATGTGCGGGCGGCGCACGAGCGTGAGTGGCGAATCTTCGAGCGCGCCAGAACGATTCCGACCGAGGTGATGGCCGCGCAGATCCGTCACGCCCTCGGTGTGGCACATCCCGCCGAACCGATCGGCGCGGGTATCCCAGTCGTGGACGGACTCGACCCGGCGGCCGTGGTGCGCCTGGACCTCTCCGCGGAGTCCGACGCCGTGGACGCCGGGGTGTGGCTCGAGCCCGATTGCGAAGGCCGCCTGGCTGCAGCAGCACTGTCCGGCGGTGCGGCCGCCGTGGTGACCACGTTCGGGCATGCGCAACTGACCCGCTCGACAACGCTGAGCAGCGTGTCTCCGGCCACGATCGCCACCGGCGTGCATCTGTGGCCCCCGGCCCCGATGCCGCTGACAGCCCCGTGGCCGGGCCTGGTGGACGCGGCCCCGGACGGAGACGGCGCGGTCATCACCCTCACCGGCACGGACGGCACGCTGGAACTGCGCGGCGCCGTGCTCCCCGGCGAGGCGACGGAATCGGAGGTGACGGCCGGCACCTTCCTGGGCACCCTGGTCGGCCCGGTCTGGATGCAGGTCCGCCGCCACCCCGAACGGGCCGTGCCGGACTTCGTCCGCCCGGAATACGCGGCCGGCTGGCTCGATCAGGTCAGCGATCCCTCGGTACTACTCGGGCTGCCCGCCACCGTCCTGCCAGCAGACGATAATCATGCTCTGCGCCAACGACGGTCGCGCTCCCTCGCCCAGGTGCAGGAGCACTACTACAGCAACCCGCCGCGCATCGAGCGGGGCTGGCGCGAACACCTGATCGGGACAGACGGCCGCACCTATCTGGACATGGTCAACAACGTCGCGGCGATCGGCCACGGGCACCCGGCACTGGCCGACGCGGTCGCCCGACAGTGGCGCCGCCTGAACACCAACTCCCGCTTCAACTATTCCAGCGTGGTGGCACTGTCGGAGCGACTGGCCGCCTTACTGCCCGAGCCGCTGGACACCGTGTTCCTGGTGAACTCCGGCTCGGAGGCCGACGACCTGGCACTGCGACTGGCCATGGCCACCACCGGGCGCCACGACATCGTCGCCGTCGCCGAGGCTTACCACGGCTGGACCTATGCCACCGATGCCATCTCCACCTCGATCGCCGACAACCCCAACGCGCTGAGCACCCGTCCGCCCTGGGTCCATACTGTCCCGTCACCCAACCCCTACCGGGGCGAGCACCGCGGCGCTCATGCCTCGGAGTACGCCCCCGAAGCCGTCGCGATCATCGAAAGCCTTGCCGCCGAGGGCAAACCGCCCGCCGCGTTCATCTGCGAGCCGTTCTACGGCAACGCCGGCGGGATGACGCTGCCGGACGGCTATCTCAAGGCCGTCTACGCAGCGGTTCGCGCCACCGGAGGGCTGGCCATCGCCGACGAGGTCCAGGTGGGTTACGGCCGCACCGGCCGCTGGTTCTGGGCGTTCGAACAGCAGGACGTGGTGCCCGACATCGTCTGTGTCGCAAAGGCGATGGGCAACGGACAGCCATTGGGTGCCGTCATCACCACCAAGGCGATCGCCGATGCGTATCGCACCCAGGGCTATTTCTTCTCCTCCGCCGGCGGTAGCCCGGTGTCCTGCGTCGTGGGGCTCACCGTGCTCGACGTGATCGAAGGTGAACGCCTTCAGGAGAATGCCCTGACCGTCGGTGACCATCTCAAGGCACGCATCAACGAACTGGCCACCCGCCACCCGTTGATCGGCACGGTGCACGGCAGCGGCCTCTACATGGGTGTGGAGTTGGTGCGTGATCGCGAGACACTGGACCCCGCAGTGTCCGAGACGGCCGGAATCTGCGAGCGAATGCGCGAACTCGGGGTGATCGTGCAGCCCACCGGCGACCGGCAGAACGTGCTGAAGATGAAGCCGCCGATGTGCCTGTCGCGGGAGTCGGCCGACTTCTTCGTCGACATGCTCGACCGCGTGCTCAGCACCGGCTGGTAGGACTCAGCGGCTGGCAAGCCATTCGCGCTGTCGCCCAATGAATTCCGCGTCGACGACAGCGCCGTGCCCGGGCACGTAGATCGCCTCCGGGCCGCCGAGTCCCAGCAGCCCGTCCATAGTCGAAGGCCAGCACCGCAGATCGGATCCGTCGTCGATCGCCGGGTCGGCGGACTCCTCGACGAGATCACCGCAGAACACCACCGCGTGCTCGCCCGGGCAGGTCGGGGGGACGACGACCACCAGGTCGTGGTCGGTGTGGCCGCGTCCGGGGTGCTCAACGAGGACAACACGATCGCCGAGGTTGATCCTGGCGCTCAGGACGGCGTGGTCGGGTGCGCGCAGCACCCGGATCGCCCGGTCGACCTCATCGGGGGCGGTGCCGTACTGCAGCGCATACGCCCGCAGTCCGTCCGTCCCGTTCCCCAGCGCCGCGGCAACCACCGGCGCCGCATAATGCTCGGCCCCGGGGAATCCACCCGAGCCGAGGACGTGGTCGAAATGGTGATGGGTCATCACCAGGTGTGTGACTGCGCGGCCGGTCAATTCGGCGACGTCCTCGGCGATGGCGGCGGCTTCGGTCAGCGTCGTGCCGCAGTCGACCAGCAGCACGCCCGTCGATCCGGTGACCAGTCCGACCGTGACGTCGAGAAAAGGCAGTCGGCACCGGCGCACCGCCGCCGTCAACTGCTCCCAGTCGTAATGTGTCACGGCCACGACCGTAACCGGCTCACGGTAGATTGGGTTTCAACTAACCAACACCGGAAGGGTGAGTTGATGACTACGGGTGGCTTCGATCCGAACGCCTACGGGGACCCCAATGCATACGGACAGCCGGGTGGGTACCCCCCGCCGCCGCCGGCCAGTCCCTACGGGCAGCCAGTGCCCGGCGGCTTCCCGCCACCGCCCCCGGGCTACCAGTACCCGGCACCGAGTGGCTACCCGGGACAGCCGCCTGCCGCATGGGGCGCGCACCCGGGCGGGCTTGGCGCGAGGTTCGGCGCCCGCATCATCGACGGTCTCATCGTGGGCATGGTCGCGGGCTTGCTGTCCTCGATGGTCGACGCTGACAGCAGGTATTTCGTCACCGGGTTGTTCACCGGGTTGCTGATGTTCGTCTACTTCGTGGCAATGGAGGTCACGCAAAGCAGGACCCTGGGCAAGATGGCACTCGGTTTGAGCGTGCGCGGCCCCGGTGGCGCGCCGAAGCCGGACATCAAGCAGTCGGCCATTCGCAACGCCTTCACACTGCTGCCGATCCTCCCCTACGTCGGCGGACTGCTGGGCGTCATCGCCATTGCCGTCATCGCCGTCACCATCAACAGCAGCCCGACCAAGCAGGGCAAGCACGACGAGATGGCCGGCGGCACCCAGGTGGTCAAGGGCTGAACCTAGGCCCGCTGGTTGCGGTTCCACTCCAGCCAGCCGACGCCGCGGCGGCCGTCGTCGGTGATCACCGTGGCCCAGGCGCGCGGGAAGAAGCTGACCCGCCCGTCCGGTGAGACCAGTCGCACAGGGGCATGCCCTTGCACCTCGATGGTTGCGCGGACCGGACCGGGTTCCATGGTCAGCACCGTTCCCAGCGGCAGTCCGGTGTCTGCGAGCGTGGCTTCGGCTGTCACCGAGGTGGTTTCGATGACGGGTTCGCCAACGGGTTGGATGTAGCCCACGCTCATCGGCGGCAGGTCACCGATCCGCAGGTCGACGCCATGCAGGTGGGTGCCGTCGTCAAGGTGCAGGGCGCTCCACACCCAGTCCATGCTCCACCAGTCGCGCACGCCGTGGGAGTGGTCGCGCTGGCCCGGAACGACATCGAACGTATGCGAAACACCGTCGACCGTGACCGAACCACTGACCGCGCAGGGAATCTCGTAGCGAGTCGCCACCCGGTAGGCATACGGGGTTCCCGTCGTCGTCCAGGTCAGGTCCATCGCCATCTCAACCGGGCGACCTGGCTTCTCGTGCAGCAGTCCGGCGGGATCGTCGTAGGCGAACGCGGGTCCGCTGACCTGAACGCGGTACCTCTGTAGCGGTTCGGTTGCGCTGTGCAGCAATTCGATGTCCCCGCTGCGCACGACGTTGGCGTCGGCGGGCATCGGCGCATGGAAATCAAGCAGGGCGACGGTGGGAATGCCCGGACCGCACACCAGTGCGTTGACCCAGGCGACGCCCTGGTTGGGGATCAGCCCCAACCGGATCCAGCCCCCGATGCCCTGTTCGGGGTCGGCGAAGTCCCAGTACCAACTCTCGTTCCACAGCGGTTCCCCGCCTGGGGTGTGCGCCGCCTCATCGGCCGGATCGGGTTGCAGCGCAGCCACGTCCGCGGTGGCGGGCAGCACGTCGAGGGCTCCGGTGTCGAGCACGTGGCTACTGTGCCGGTCGAGCATGGTCAAGAACATCGCATCACCGCGCTCGGTGCGCTCGACGAGCATCGAGGACACGATCGCCATCATCACCCCGAAGAAGCTCTGGTGGCGAACACCGTTGCGAACCTCATCCAGACTCAGCGGCGGATTCGGGCCCAGCCCTTCGTGATAGGCGGCCAGAAGTTCGTCGTAGTGGGCACGACGGTCCTCGACCGGCAGAGCGCAGCCCAGGAAGTAGGCCAGGTCGGTCATCGCCGGGCCCCAGGTGACGGTCTGCCAGTCCACCACGGTCAGGTCGCGCAGCGATCCGGGCCGCCCGAACAGCATGTTGTCCAACCGGTAGTCACCGTGCACAAGACCCTTGATGCGGTCCGGGCCCGCCTCTTGCGCCAGGTAGTCGTCGAAGCTGTCCACCAGACGCTGGCACACCAGGCGCTGTTCGGGCCGGATGGCCTCGCCGTAGCGCGAGGCGAAGCCGGCGAACAACTGCGCGATGAGCGCCTGGTTCATCGGGGTCTCCCGGTGCAGCCACGCCGCATCGGCCAGGGTTTCGCTGCCGATCAGCGGAGCATGCAGCCGGCCCAGCTGGGTCAGCGCGAGCTTGGCGTCTTCGATTGCGGCGCCCCGGATTTCGTCGCCCACCTCGGCTGGAGCCGCGTCATCGAGCACCAGCGTGAAGATTCCGGTTACAGGTTGATAGGACGCGTGGTAACAGTGCGCGATCGGACCACCCAGGCCGGGTGCGACCTCGGAATAGAACCGAACTTCGCGCTCGTAGAGTCCCAGAGCATGTCCGGTGCCGCGACTCATCGGGTCACTGGCGGCCACCTTCATGACGACCGATGACGGACCGGTTCCAGCCGAGTACGTCAGCCCGACGCGGTAGCACTCGCTCATCTGCCCGGTGCCGATGCGCTCGACGGTGAACGACTCCACCACCCCCGCCCCGAGTGCGCCTGTCAGCCAATCGGCGGTGAGGTCGGCAGGGCTTTCGATCGGAAGGTCAGCGCGGGTCACTCCACCAACGTATGACGGGTGTCAACAACAGCGCCATCCTGCACGCCTTCCCCGGCTAGCGGTTGTTGTTGGCGAAGGTGAAATTCGCCCAGGCCTGCCGGCGGAGCGTGTGCGGGTCGTACTCGACGTGGGTGTGGCGGTCGAACACCAGCACGGGGCGTTCCTCCCGGTTGTAGACCGGCCAGTCATCGCCGGGTACCCCGGTACGGGCGAACTCGTTCCATCGGGTCTGGACCTGATGGCTGACCTTCACCGCCGCGCGCTGGTCCACCCCGGCGGTGAGCACTGCCCCGACCCGCGAGCGGTAGATGCCGAACACCGCCAGCAGTTCGGTGGCGTGGGTGGCGCCGAACCCGGTCCAGTGCAGCGTGCGCGGGGCGAAGTCGTAGCGGTAGACATACGTCGGCGCCAGTTTGGCGTGCGCCTCGGCGATCTGCCAGGCGGCGGTGGAGAAGATCATGTCCCCGCCGAACTCCACACAGGCCTTCGGGTCCGGGTAGTGCGGGTAGGCCGACAGGATGCGTTCCCGGACCTCGGGCGGGGTGTGCGCCAGTACCCGTTCGATCGCGTGCTCGGTGGTGGGCAGGATCTTGAGGAACCGGGTGAACAACCGGCCCTCATCGGCGTTGGTGCCCACGATCAGGGGAACCTTGAGCGCCAGCCCCTTTCGCATCGCGTCGAACGGCTCCAGCGGCAGGAAATCGTCGCCGCAGGTGGGCCCGAACGCCGAGGCACCCACCATGTCCCTCGCGGCGTAACCCATCAGTGACCCCATCACGCGGACCATGTCAGCAGGCGGCGCCGTCATCGCCGTCCTGGCGCCGCGACTTCGCGGTACCCCGAGTTTGTCGACGAATCGGTCGGCGACCTTGGCGGCCGCCTCCTGGGTACTGACCATGCCGGAGGCCGGGCTCTGCGAGATCGCCTGGTGGAAAAGGCCGTCAGCATCGGGGACCGCGAGCAGGGTGGCGACCGCGTGCGCGCCGGCGCTCTCCCCGAAGATCGTCACGTTGCCCGGGTCGCCACCGAAGACCCCGATGTTGTCGCGCACCCAGCGCAGCGCCAGCACGATGTCGCGCAGAAAGAGATTGCCCTCGATGGGGGTCTCCGGGGTGGACAACGACGACAGATCCAGACACCCCAGCGGACCAAGCCTGTAGTTCACCGAAACGTAGACGCACCCTCGCCGGGCCAGCGCCGCGCCGTCGTAGAGCGGGGTCGCCGAACTGCCCAGGATGTACCCGCCACCGTGGATGAAAACCATCACCGGCAGCGGTTCACCCCCGGGCGCCGGCCCGTCCCAGCGCGGGGTGACGACGTTGAGCGTCAGACAGTCCTCGCTCATCGGCTGGAAGCGGCCCAGGCCCGTCATCGTGTACGACCGGTGCTGTGGGGCGCACGCGCCGTAGCTGTGGCAGGGCCGAACCCCGCTCCAGGGCTCCACCGGCTGGGGCGCGCGGAACCGCAGCGGACCCACGGGCGGGCGTGCATAGGGGATCGAGCGCCAGCGGTTCACCCCGTCGCGGGTGAATCCCTCCACCGCGCCGCTGGCAGTGGTGACGCGGACGGTGTGTTCGTGCATGCCTGTGACCGTAGCGCGGCTAGCCTGTCGGGATGCGATTCGCCGTGTTGTTGGTCGCGTCGGCGCTGCTGGCGGGATGCGCCGGATGTTCGGCAGGTGGCGACAGTCATCCCACGAAACTCACCCCGATCACCCCGACGCCGACCTCGCGCCCGAGCACGACGAAGTCCGCCCCGGCCACTTCGACCAGCGCCGCCGCCGCGACGGTCGCACCGGGCGTCGGCGCCACCGAGGCGGAGGCTTTCGAGTGGGTGGAGGCCGCACCCCCGGTCGACGCCGCCGAGTTCCATGTCGGGTTGCGAAACGGTACGTCCACGCCACTCGGCGAGGACATCGCCTTCAACACGCCTTCGGGCACCACGTGCATGACCGACGTGAAGCGCTCGCCCAAGAATCTGGCCTGCCTGGTGAACCTCTCCGACCCGCCCGCGCAACCGTCCGACGTCTACGGGGCGTGGAAGGGCGGCTGGGTGGACTTCAACGGCGGCGGTGTGGAGGTGGGCTCCGCGCACGGCGATCCGGGACCCTTCGCCGCCGGCCAGGGCATGCCGTTGCCGGAGGGCAAGTCGCTGGCATTCGGCGACTTCCGCTGCCGTACCGATACGACCGCGTTCGTGTGCATCAATTACGCCAAGCAGAGCGCAGTGCGCTTCAGTGACGCCGGGATCGACCCTTACGACTGCGCCCGCCAGTTGCCGCCGACGACGGGCATTGGAATCCAGTACTCCTGCTGACCTCCGTCCTGTCACAACGGCACCGCCTGTAACACCAACACCAGATCTACCGACATCACGGTCAAGTAACGATTGCGCATACCCGCGGAGATGACCGGAGGCCGGCATGGCACGTCTTGGACGACTGTTGTTGTGGATGGTGGCGGCGCTGGCCGTTCCCGCCACGGTGGCCTTCTCCCCCGTCCACCCGGCTGAATCCCTGCGCTGGGAACCGCAGGTGGTGGCCGCCGTCCATCCCGTTCACCGCAGTGCGCCCTCCGGCCTCGCCGCGATCCCCCGCCCCGGCAGCAGTGCGGGATCGGTCGCGGTGCGGGCCGCGCTGACCCGGCTGGGCGATCCCTATGTCTGGGCCGCCGCGGGTCCCGACGCCTTCGACTGCTCGGGTCTGGTGGTGTGGTCGTTCCAGCAGGCCGGGGTACTCCTCCCGCACTCCAGCCAGATGCTGGCAGCCGGTGGGCAGCCGGTGGCACTGAACCAGATGCAACCCGGCGACGTGATCACCTACTACTCCGACGCATCCCACGTCGGGCTGTATGTGGGCGGCGGCAAAATGGTGCACGCCTCGACCTACGGGGTGCCGGTCGCCGTGGTTCCCGTCGACAACGCCCCGATCTACAACATCCGCCGCTACCGGTGATCCGGCCTCAGGAATCGCCGACGCGCCTCAGGACACCCGTCTTCGCGATCGCCGCCAACGACAGCGTGCGGTACCCGTAGTCGTCGAAGAGAACGGTGATGCGGTCGTCGTCCACACTCATCACCACCCCGCTGCCCCACTGCCGGTGACGGACTGCAGTATCGACCGGCCACTCCGCAGCCCGACCGGGTTCGCCTGCGGGGCGCTTGGTGTTGACATCGCAGCGGTCGCAGTTCCCGCACGGCCCGGGCAGCGTCTCACCGAAGTAACTGAGGAGGAATTCCCTTCGGCAGTCGTGTGTTTCGGCATATCCGCGGATCATCTCCACCCGAGTGGCATCGATGCGCTCCCGTCTCTCAGCGACCTCGAGGCCCGCGGCCACAGCCCTCTCCGGTGCGACCCGCCGGCACGCCCTGAACCCTTCGCGGGTGGACTCGACAACCCCGGCCCCGGTGAGCAGGTTCAGCGCGTTGGTGAGGGTGCGTTCGTGGGCAGCCAGTTCGGTGCCCAAGTCGCTGAGCCGCTTGGGTTTTCTGGTGGATCGTAGCCTCGAGTAGACGGCGGCCAGCATCTCCGCATTCGGACTGCCGGCGGTGAAGTACCGCGCCAGGCCGAGGTCCTCGGATCGGTAGAACAGCCGCGCCAGTGCGGGTTTGCCGTCGCGGCCGGCCCGGCCGATCTGCTGGTAGTAATTGTCGACCGAATCCGGCACCGAGGCGTGCAGGACGGCACGGACGTCGGCCTTGTCGATGCCCATGCCGAACGCCGAGGTGGCCACCACCACGTCGACGTCGTCACCCCGGAACCGGCGGTGCACATCATCGCGCTGGGTCCGGGTGAGCCCGGCGTGGTATGACACCGCCCGCAACCCGGCCGAAACAAGCTGCGCGGCATAAGTTTCGGCGTCGCTGCGGGTCGCGGTGTAGAGCAGTGCGGGGCGCTGCGCCGCGGCGGTGGCGGCCAGCACGGCCTCGCGTTTGTCGTCGTCGGCGACGTGGCGCGAGACCTCCAGGCGGATGTTCGGCCGGTCGAACCCGCTGGCCACGACCACCGGAGCGCGCAGGCCGAGTTGCTCGATGATCTCTCGTCGCACCACCGGAGAGGCCGTCGCCGTCAGCGCCACCACCGTGGGGTGCCCCAACCGGGAGATGGCGTCGGAAATCCGCAGATAGCTCGGCCGGAAGTCATGCCCCCACGCCGACACGCAATGAGCCTCATCGACCACGATCAGCGAGATTCCGCCGTCGAGCAGGGCTTCGAGCACGGTGTCGTTGGTCAATTGTTCGGGGGCTAGGAAGATGTACTCGGCGCCGCGTTCGCGGACTTTCTTCCACGCCGATTGCGCCGCGGAGCCGCGGATGTGGGAATTAATGGCCACAGCCGTCGGTGCCTCGGTGGCGGCCAGGCCGGTGATCTGATCGTGCTGTAGCGCGATCAGTGGCGAGACCACCAGCGTCACACCGGGCAACAGCACGCCGGGCACCTGGTAGATCGCCGACTTCCCCGACCCGGTGGCCATGACGGCCAGGAGATCGCGCCCGTCGAGGATGGCCTCCATGGCCTCGAGTTGGGCCGGCCGCAGCTGCGGCCACCCGAACATGTCCCGGGCGACCCGCTCCAGATCGGCGCGCTGGCTGGTCATCTCCGGATCAACGCCAGCCGTCGGCCGATTTGGCTGCGCGCATCAACTCATCGCACAGCTGGCGAAGTTCGGCGGCCGCCGCGCCCTCCTCGACCGCGGTGACGAGGTCCTCGGCCGCACAGCGCACCTGGTACACCCGGTCGGACAGCTGGGCGGCCTCCTCGGCGGACAGCACCACGGCGTCCTCCGGCAGGGAGGTTCCCTTGGCCGGATCTTTGAGCAGCGCCGCGCGCTGCTCGTAGGCCCGCTGCCGGCAGGACTGACGGCAGTACTGGCGGCGGCGGCCCAGCCCGGCATCGGAGACGTCGCGGCCGCACCAGCGGCACGGCTGCGGGCGGGTGCGACGCGTCACGAAACGAGGGTAAACGGGTCGGCGGCCCAGGATGGGGAACAACCCGCCGTCGACCCCGAGGACCTAGACGTTCTCGCAGCAACGTTCTCGCAGCGTGACACGTGTTACCGGTATCATGGAGCTTGGCGTCGGGAAATGCGCCGTCTCCGGTTGCGTTCCCCGCCGGTAAGTCCATAGCGCTAGGAGAAGACGATGGCCGATCGCGTCCTGAGAGGCAGCCGCCTCGGAGCCGTGAGCTACGAGACCGACCGCAACCACGACCTTGCGCCGCGTCAGGTTGCGCGGTACCGCACCGAGAACGGCGAGGAGTTCGACGTCCCGTTCGCCGACGACGCCGAGATTCCCGGCACCTGGCTGTGCCGCAACGGGCTCGAGGGCACTCTGCTCGAGGGCGACCTGCCCGAGCCCAAGAAGGTCAAGCCGCCGCGCACCCACTGGGACATGCTGCTGGAGCGCCGTTCCGTGGAGGAACTCGAGGAACTGCTCAAAGAGCGCCTCGACCTGATCAAGACCAAGCGCCGCGGTTAAGCCGGCTTAACCCCGCGTCGCGCGGCGCCGGCCCAGCCGGCCGCCGATCCCCCAGCGGGCCGTCTTGACCATGGCCTCTCGGATGTTCGACCCACTCATCTTCGAGACGCCCAGTTCGCGTTCGGTGAAGGTGATCGGCACCTCGACCACGGTGAAGCCGTTGTTGATGCTGCGCCAGGTCAGATCCACCTGGAAGCAGTAACCCTTGGAGTCGACGTGGGCGAGGTCGATCTTCTCCAGCACCTCGCGCCGGTAGGCCCGGTAGCCGGCGGTGATGTCGTGGATGTCCACCCCCAGCAGCAGCCGGGCGTAGGTGTTGGCCGACCGCGACAGAACCAGCCGTCGCCACGGCCAGTTGCGCACTGTCCCGCCCTCGACGTAGCGCGAACCGATCGCGAGGTCGGCGCCGTAGTCGATGGCGTCGAGCAGTCGGTAGAGCTGCTCGGGCGCGTGGCTGCCGTCGGCGTCCATCTCGACCAGCACGGTGTAGCCGCGCTCCAGGCCCCATGCGAACGCCGCCAGGTACGCCGCCCCGAGGCCGTCCTTGGCCGTGCGGTGCATCACCTGGATGCGCTGCCGGGAGTCGCTGGCGGCCAGCTCGTCAGCCAGCTGACCGGTGCCGTCGGGGCTGCCGTCGTCGACGATGAGGATGTGGACCTCGGGAAGCGACTTGTGCACCCGGCCGACGATCAGCGGCAGGTTCTCCAACTCGTTGTAGGTCGGGATGATGACCAGGGTCCGATCGCTGGGGCGCTCGGGGGTGTTGGGGGATTTCCTGGCCCTGCCCTGGCTGCTCATGCGACTCCTTCGGGTGCTCTGGAGGTGCGTCTGCGCTGACCCTTCGAACCAAACGGCCGCACGAGGTTTCCATTGTGCAGTATCGCGACGCCGACGGCAGCGACTGCCGCGGCAATCAACAGCCATTGCAGCGGCTCCGCCCAGCTGGTGGCCGGGGTGTGCGCCGTGCGCAAACGGACGTCGACGTCGATCCACGCCGGGGTGAAGAACTCTGTGCTGGTGAGCACCTGGCCGTCGGGGGCGATCGCGGCGCTGATCCCGGTGGTCCCGGCGACGATCACGAAGCGGCCGTGCTCGACGGCCCGCAACCGGGCGAAGGCCAACTGCTGCTCGCTCATGCTGCGATCGAAGGTGGCGTTGTTGGTGGGCACGGCCAACAGTTGGGCGCCATTGCGAACCGACTGACGTAGCGCGCGATCGAAGATGACCTCCCAGCAGGTGGCCACCCCGACCGGCACGCCCGCGGGATGCAACACCCCGCTGCCCCTGCCCGGGACGAAGTAGCCTGCCCGTTCGGCATAGGACGACAGATGGGTGAAAAACGCCCGCCAGGGCAGGTATTCGCCGAAGGGCTGAACGATCTGCTTGTCGTGGCGCTCCCCCGGCCCGGTCTTGGGGTCCCACACGATGATGGTGTTCGACGCCGCCGGGTTGTCCGCCGTCGCATCGGGTCGGGCCACCACGCCGCCGACGAGGATCGGCGCCCCGATGGCACTGGCGGCGATGTCGATCTGTTCGGCGGCGTCGGCGTTGGCCAGGGGGTCGATGTCGGCGGAGTTCTCCGGCCAGATCACGAACTTCGGTTGCGGGGCCGTGCCGGCCTTGACGGCTTCGGCCAGTTTCAGCGTCTGTGCGACGTGGTTGTCCAGTACCGCGCGACGCTGGGCGTTGAAATCCAGGCCGAGCCGCGGCACGTTGCCCTGGATGGCCGCGACCGCGATCTCGGGCTCGTCACCTGCCGGCACTGCGGCCTTGCGGACTCCCGGCACAGCCAGGGCGGTGGCCAGCAACACCACGCAGATCAGCGCGCCGGGCAGGACGACGCCCAAGGGGGGTTCCCCGCGCCGCTCCCAGGCGACGGTTTCGACGACGAGTGCGCAGACCGATGTCGCCGTAAGGGCGACGGCGAACGACAGCAGCGGCGACCCGCCCCACTGCGCCAGCACCACGAAGGGCCCGTTGGTCTGGCTGTAAGCCGCTACGCCCCAGGGGAATCCGCCGAACGGGACGCTGGATTTCAGCCACTCCTGCAGCGACCACACCAGCGCCAGCCACACCGGCCAGCCCGCCATCCGGGCCACCAGCACGCCGAGCATGCCGAACAGCGCCGGGAAGAGCGCCTCCAGTACCGACACCAGCACCCACGGCACCACGCCCACCAGTCCGCCGATCCACGGCAGCAACGGCAGATTGAACGCCATCCCGAACAGGAACCCGTAGCCGAACCCGCCGGCCACCGTCGTCCTCGGGTGCCGCACGACCCAGGTCAGCAGGGCCAACGCGGGCACCGCGGCCCACCACCACCCCATCGGCGGGAAGCTGGCGTACATCAGCAACCCGGCCACGACGGCGACGGCCAGGCGCGGGAGTCTGTCAACCATGGATCACCGTGCCCCGCTGCACGGTCTGGCGGCAGTGCGGCAGTTCGCCGTCGAGCCGCGGAAGCGCCGGCACTCGTGAGCGCGGATCGGTGGACCAGCGCTGCACGCTGTCAGCGGGGGCGCTGACGTCGAGTTCCGTTGTCTCCCAGAGGACGTAGGACGCAGGGGCACCGGGGGTGAGGGTCCCGGTGCTGCCGTCTGCAGTGCCGCCGGCCCGCCATCCCCCGCGGGTGGCGGCAGCGAAGGCGGCCCGGACGGAGACCGCGCTGCCCGGAGTGTGGTGATGGCTGGCCGCACGGACCCATTCCCACGGGTTCATGGTGGTCACCGGGGTATCCGAGCCGAACGCGAGGGGCACTCCTGCCGAAGCCAACAGCGCCAGAGGGTTGAGCCCTGAGGCTCGTCCGGCACCCAGCCGTCGGGCGTACATGCCGTCCGGACCGCCCCAGAGCGCGTCGAAACTGGGCTGCACGCTGGCGATGATCCCCCACGCACCGAGCTTGGCCGCCTGCTCGGGGGTCACCATCTCCAGGTGTTCCAGCCGGTGTCCGCAGCGCGCGACCCGGGGCGCGCCGAAGCGTTCGACGACGCGTTCCAAGGCGTCCACGACGGCGGTGACCGCGGCGTCGCCGATGACGTGGAAACCAGCCGTCACCCCGGCCTCGGTGCAGGCCGTGAGGTGTTCGGCGATGGTGTCGGGGTCCAGGTAGGAATTCCCCCTGGTGTGGGGTGCGTCGGCGTAGGGCTCGCTCAGGCGGGCGGTGCGCGACCCCAGCGCACCGTCGACGAACAGGTCCCCGGCCAGGCCTCTCGCGCCGGTCTGGTCGATCAGGGCGCGGGCCTGGGCGGCGGTGGACACGGTTTCGCCCCAGTAGCCGACGACCTCGACGGCGTGGTCGACCGCGGAGAGCTCCGCCCAGTCCTCGGCACCGCCGATCTGCGGGCCGGCGCATTCGTGCACGGCGACGATGCCCGCCCCGGCGGCGGCGTCGAGTGCGGCCCGGCGCGCCCCGTCGCACTGGGCCACGGTGAGCAGACGCCGCGCTTCGGCACGTACGAGGTGGTGGGCGTCGGCCGTCAACGGACGCTGGGGGTCGAAGCCGCCGGCGGCACTCAGTCCCGAAATCCGTTGGCGCAGTGCGGTGGACACGGCCGCGGAATGGACGTCGATGCGCGACAGATAGGCCGGGAGGTGACCCACGGCGTCGTCGACGTCGACCGTGCTCAGCGGTCGCGGCCAGGTGGTGTCGTCCCAGCCGTGGCCCCAGACCGGCTGCCCGGGGTACGCCGCCACATGGTCTTCGATGAGCCGCACGCAATGCTCGAGGGTCCGAGCGTGGGTCAGGTCCAGGCCGGTGATTCGCAGACCGGTGGACGTGAGGTGGACATGGCAGTCGACGAACGCGGGAGCAACGAACAGGCCGTCGAGATCCTGAAGCTCGGCGTCGGGGAACTGCTGACGACCGACCCCGTCGCTGCCCAGCCAGGCGATCACACCGTCCCGCACCGCCATCGCCGTGGCATCGGGGTGGGACGGGCTGTGGATCCGCCCGTTGAACAGCAGTGTGGTCACCGCGTCAGTGCTACAGCATCCCCGCTTGTTTCGCTGATAACTTCGCCGTCGATGTAGTCGACTCGGCGCGCCGGGGTGACCGGGTACATCGCGCCCATCTGCTTCACGATCCCCCGCGTGAGGAGGGCCGCCGCCATCGGGCGCATCGCACTGCGCGTCGCCGGAGCCAGCATCAGCGCTCCGGCGGCGGTGGTGACGATCCCGGGCAGGAAGACCAGGGCAGTGCCCAGGCCGACCAGGGCGCCGTCGGCGGCTGCGGCCCGGGGATTGCCGTGCATCCTTCTCAGACCGACGACCTGGCCTTTAAGCTGCGCACCGGCCAGCACCACCCCGGCCATGAACGTCACCGCCAGGATGACGAACGTCCAGCCCAGCCCGAAGGCCCAGATCAGCAGCGCGGCGGCCGCGAGTTCGGTCACGGCATAGGCAACGGCGTAGCGGGACAGCGATCGAATCACCATGCCCTGTAAACGGCCAGCCAGTGCCCGGATGTTCCGCAGTTTGGCTAAGGAACCCCGTAGAAAAAGCGCGAAGAAAAAACGCGTTCACGGACCCAGCGGACGAGGAACCCCCGCGCATCCGGTAAGAAGAGCCACAAGTGCTTGATCCGCCGACGACTTGATCCGCTACTGAGGGAACTTCGTGATCCGATGAACGTGCATCCACTCGCCGGGTCGACCGGCCGCCCTGGCCAATCCGGAACCGTCCGCTATGTGGGCCGAGTGGGTGCCCTCGCCGTCGCCCTCGGCGTGGGTTCGCTGTTCGGCTCCGTGGCGGTGGCGGCTGCCGACTCTTCCGAATCGGCTGTCGAGTCGGCGAGTTCGCCGTCACCGGCGGCGACCCGCAGTGCGCCGCGGGTGAAATCCTCACCCCGGCCCACGGCGCATGCGTCACAGGCCGGCCCGGTCGCCGCGTCGACCACGAGCAGGACTGCCACAGCACGCCCGGCGGCGGCAGTGCGCATCGCCGCTGCCACCCTGCCCGCGCCCGCCTCCGATGCCGGCGTCACGGCGCCGTCGACTGGTCGTGTGGGGCGCGCCGTGCCGCCCCGTGTTTCGCCTCCGACTCCCGCCGCGGCAGAGTCCGTCAGCGCACCGGCCCTAACCGCACCGGCCGTCACCGCACCGGCCGTCACCGCACGGGCCGTCACCGCACGGGCCGTCTCCTCGCC
>CAIOYU010000185.1 GCA_903862565.1 uncultured Actinomycetes bacterium
TATCGAGCCCCCGCAGAACTACGTCGCACTGCTGGCCGACGTCAAACGCTGGGGCGAGGTCGGCATGATCCCGGCGCTCAACGCCCGCCGGAATCCGAACCGGACGGCCCTGATCGACGACGAGGGCTCGATGACCTTCGGTGAACTCAACGACGCCACCAACGCCGTCGCCAACGGACTGCTGGCCATGGGTGTCAAGGGCGGCGACGGTGTGGCGATCCTGTCGCGCAACCACCGCTGGTTCCTGATCGCCAACTACGCCGCCGGCCGCATCGGCGCGCGCATCATCCTGCTGAACACCGAATTCTCCGGCCCGCAGATCCGCGACGTCGCCGCGCGCGAGGGCGGAAAGGTCGTCATCTACGACGACGAGTACTCCGACGCGGTGCAGTTGGCCGAGACCCCGCTGGGCAAGCTCCGCGCGCTCGCCGTCAACCCCGATACCGACACCCCCTCCGGCAGCACCGACGAGACCTTGGCGGAGTTGATCGCCCGCAGCAGCAAGGCCGATGCGCCCCCGGCCACCAGGAAAGCGTCGATCATCATCCTGACCAGCGGTACCACCGGAACCCCCAAGGGCGCCAACCGCAAAGCGCCGCCCACGCTGGCCCCGATCGGCGGGGTGCTCTCCCACGTGCCGTTCAAAGCGGGCGAGGTGACGGCGCTGCCGTCTCCGATGTTCCACGCCTTGGGCTACCTGCACGCGACCCTCGCGATGACGCTGGGCTCGACGCTGATCCTGCACCGTCGCTTCACCCCGGGCACCGTGCTCGAGGACGTCCCCAAGCACAAGGTGACGGCGATCGTCGTCGTCCCGGTGATGCTCTCCCGGATGCTCGACAGCCTGGAGAAGATGGACGTCAAGCCCGACCTGTCCAGCTTGCGGATCATCTTCGTGTCGGGCTCGCAGCTCGGGGCCGAGCTGGCCACCAGGACGATGAAGGACATCGGCCCGGTGGTCTACAACCTGTACGGCTCCACCGAGGTCGCATTCGTCTCGATCGCCCGGCCGCAGGACCTCCAGAAGAACCCGGCGACGGTCGGCCCGATCGTCAAGGGTGTGCGGGTGAAGATCCTCGACGATCACGGCAAGGAAATGCCGAAGGGAAGTGTCGGGCGCATCTTCGTCGGCAACTTCTTCCCGTTCGAGGGCTACACCGGCGGTGGCGGCAAGGAGATCATCGACGGCCTGATGTCCACGGGCGACGTCGGCTACTTCGACGACGACCTGCTCTACGTCAGCGGCCGCGACGACGAGATGATCGTCTCCGGTGGTGAGAACGTCTTCCCCGCCGAGGTCGAGGATCTCATCAGCGGCATGCCCGATGTCATCGAGGCCACCGCACTCGGCGTGGACGACAAGGACTTCGGCCAGCGACTGCGGGCCTTCGTGGTGGTCAAGGAAGGCACCGAGCTCAGCGAGAGCGAGGTCAAGGACTACGTGCGGGATCACCTTGCCCGGTACAAGGTTCCGCGCGAGGTGGTGTTCCTCGACGAGTTGCCGCGAAACCCGACCGGCAAGATCCTCAAGCGGCAGTTGCGGGAGATCGAGTTCGAGTAGGGGTCCTACGGATCCCGCGGCAGCCCCAGCAGGCGCTCGGCGATGATGTTCAACTGCACTTCCGAGGTGCCGCCGTAGATCGTGGTGGCGCGACTGGCCAGCAGGAACTCCGCCCACTTGCCCTCGGGGGAATCCTCTTCCCAGACGGCGCCGTTGACGCCGAATGAGGAGACGACGAACTCGGCGTACCCCTGCCCCGTCTTCATCGACAGCAGCTTGGAGATCGCCGCCGAGGGCATCGCGTCGCCGCCGGCCAGCGTCAGCAGCGTCGAACGCATGTTGAGCAGTTTCGCGGCATGCCCCTCCGCGATCAGTTCGCCGGCGCGGTGGTGGCCCGTTTGATCCAGGTGGGCGGAACTGATGAACTCCACGAAGCGGTCCAGGTTCGGCAGGAACCACGGCTCGCTGCTGCCGATCGAAACCCGCTCGGCGGTAAGGGTGTTGCGGCTGACCTCCCAGCCCTGGTTCACCGCGCCGAGCACCATGTCGTCGGGCACGAACACGTCGTCGATGTAGACCGTGTTGAACAGCGCGTTGCCGGTCAACTCCCGCAACGGTTTGACCTCCACCCCGGGCGCCTTCATGTCGAGCAGGAAGTAGGTGATGCCGTTGTGTTTCGGAGCGTGCGGGTCCGTCCGGGCCAAAAGTGCGCCCCACGCCGCGAACTGGGCACCGGTGGTCCAGATCTTCTGACCGGTGATGCGCCAGCCACCGTCGACCTTGGTGGCCTTGGTGCTCAGACTGGCCAGGTCCGAGCCGGCCCCCGGCTCGGAGAACAGTTGGCACCAGATCACTTCGCCCCGGAACGTCGGCGGCAGGAAAGTCTGCTTCTGCTCGTCAGTGCCGTAGGCCACGATCGACGGGATCAACCACGCGGCGATGTTCATATTGGGCCGCTTGACCCGACCGGTGCTGAACTCCTGGGCGATGATGATCTGCTCGACGGGCGAGGCGGCTCGGCCCCACGGCTTGGGCAGATGCGGTTGGACCCAACCACCCTCGGCGATCGCCGCCTTACGCTCCTCGCGCGGAATTGCTTTCAGCGCAGCAACTTCGGCGCGGATCTCCTCGCGCAGCTTCTCGGTGTCCGGGTCGAGATCCACCTCGACGGCCCGCATGCCGGTGTTCGTCGCGGTGTCCAGTACCCGCTGCGGATACTGCCCCGGCCGCCCGAACGCCGCGACCAGACCCAGGGTGCGCCGGTAGTAGATGTTGGTGTCGTGCTCCCAGGTGAAGCCGATGCCGCCGTGGACCTGGATGCAATCCTGGGTGCAGTGCTGGGCTGCCACCGGCGCCAGCGTGGCGGCGACGGCGGCGGCGAACTCGTAGTCGGTCTCCTCGTTGCTCCACTTGGCCTGCGCCGCTTCGTCCAGAGCGCGGGCAGCATCCCAGACGGCTGCGGTGGCGCGCTCGGTGGTGGCGATCATCCCGGCGCACTTGTGCTTGATGGCCTGGAACTGCCCGATCGGACGGCCGAACTGCTCGCGGATCTTGGCGTAGGCCGACGCGCTGTCGGTGGCCCACCGGGCGATGCCGACGGCCTCCGCGGACAACAGGGTGGTGATGATCGCTCGGGCCGAGGCCTCGGACAGATTCGACAGCAGGGCGTCGGTACCCACCTCGACGCCGTTGGCCCGAACGTGTGCCACCGGGCGCAGCGGGTCCACCGAACGAACGGGGTCGATCTCCAATGTCGAGGCGTCGAGCACCGCCCA
>CAIOYU010000186.1 GCA_903862565.1 uncultured Actinomycetes bacterium
CCGAGGAGTCGTAGGGTCGTCGCAGGCCGGCCGTCACAGCAGATTCTGCTGGACGTTGTAGAGGTTGAACGACGTTGAGTAGGTCAAGGCATCGGTGAGGGTTGGTACCAGACCCGCACTGAAGTCCAAGTCCCCGCGTGACCTGAGCGTCAGCGACGTTGAGCCTGAGCCCTCGATCGGGATCGTGAGATCGAGACTCACCGGGTTTCTGTAACCCAGCGACACCGATGCCAGCGAGAACCCACCGACGAAGGGGACCTTGTCTGGAACCAGAAGTCCCCATGTCCCGGTGATGGCCGGGGTGATAGTCGGGATGATGGAGACGCTCTGCAGCTGCTTGAAATCGTCATAGTTGAAGTCGGTGTAGTAGTTCCACCCCGAGTTCCACAGCGACTGGGAGTTGTTGTAGGACAGGACGATCCCGCCGGTCACGTAGGCGCTGGCCTTCAGCGTCTGACCCGTGAACCCGGCTGGCAGACCCAGCTTGACGCTGAGGTCGGCTGTGATGTCGGACGACACCTGCAGCACCCCGTAGGGGCCCACCGTGGACCACGACGGGCCGGTGATCTTTTGCGACGCGATGGTCAGATTCCCATCCGGGTTGGGTCCGAGGTCCACCTTCACCGAAGGGCCCGCCGTGAGGGCCAGCATCGCACCGAATGAGTACTCGTCGGGGTCCAGGAGGTTCCAGAAGCTGGGGACGTAGAGGTACCCATAAGCCGTGTTGCCGAAGTCCAGTGAAAGGTTCAGCGACTGCTGCCCGTTCGCATCCGGGAACTTCTGAGTCACCCCCGCCAGCGATGTCGGGGCCTTGGACAGGTTGAAGGCGTAGAAGGTGCCGTCGCAGGAATCATCGGACGTGCACTTCGGTTTGAACGCGTCCACGGTGAACAGGGGATCATTCGAATCGGTCGCAGCCTGGGCTTTGTCTCCCAAATCGGTCGCATATTTGACGGCCGCCTTGAGGATTTCCGGGGTGAATGATGTGCCGCCGCCCGTCAGCGCCGGCAGGCCGCGCATCTCAGACCACTGGCCGGTGGCGGTGTCGTATCGCTTGACCACACCGTTGTCCAGGCCGATGTAATAACCACTGCCTTCTCCGGTGAGGGATGTGCGATACGGGGCAGCGGACGTCACTCCGCCGGCGAAAAGCAAGGGCGAGACATCGGTCCACGCGTACAGTGCGCCGGCGGAATTGCTTTGCGGGCTCGGTCCGGCGAACTTGACGGACCCGTCGTCGTAGGTGACGACGAAGCCATCCCCGTAGGCCAGCATCCGGCTGACCCCGGCCAGCGGAGGGGGATCTGCAGTCGTCGACGTCCCCGACGACCACACCGCTTGGTTGCTGGCGGTGTAGACCACGAGGTTGCGGTCGTCCTGAAGGACCACGCGGTTGCCACCGGAGTTCCCGGATCCGGTACTCCACAGCGCCTGTGTCGTCCGGGCGGTGCCGGCGCCTGGGGTTTTGTCGTCGTTGCTCACCGTTCCATACAGCACGAAGTTGCCGTCAGACTGCATCGTGACGTTCAGGTTTTGATAACCCTTCGCGGCCGCCACAGCCTTCGTCGGATCATTCGTGATACCCGCGTAGGTCCCCTGCGTCATGGCCGACCAGACGGGCGTCCCCCGTTCAGCCAACACCAGGTTGCCGTCAGGTTGCAGGGTCAGGGTGTAGGCCCCGTTGGGCGACACCATCGACTCGCCGGACTTCAGGCTCTCTCCCGCC
>CAIOYU010000187.1 GCA_903862565.1 uncultured Actinomycetes bacterium
GATCGGGGATCCGATCACCTGGTTGTAGTCAGGGCTTAACGGGTTGGTGCTGATCACCGACACTGTGCCGCCGCCGGTGTTGGTGACGTAGGCGTAGGCACCGTCCGGGGTGAACGCCACCCCGTACGGGTTGGCGCCGACCGTGATCGGGGATCCGATCACCTGGTTGTAGTCAGGGCTTAACGGGTTGGTGCCGATCACCGACACCGTGCCGCCGATAAAGTTGGTGACGTAGGCGTAGGCGCCGTCCGGAGTGACCGCCACCCCGTACGGATAGCTGCCGACGGTGATGGTGTCGGTCACGGTGTTGGCGGGGCCCCCGCCGGCCCCACCGTTACCACCTATACCACCGGCCGCAGCGGCTCCAGCGTTGCCGCCGTTGCCACCATTGCCGCCGTTCGGGCTGCCCTCACCGCCCGCACCACCGGCCCCGGCGTCACCGCCCGCGCCACCGGTTCCCGCGTTACCACCGGCCTGACCTAACCCGCCGGCCGCCCCGTTACCGCCCTTACCGCCGACCCCGGCGTCCCCACCATTTCCGCCGTTGCCGCCGTTGCCGCCATCCGGGCCGCCGTTGCCGCCGTTACCCCCTTTCCCACCGTTGCCGCCCTTCTGACCCACGGTACCCGCTGCCCCCGGCGTCGCCCCGTCAATCCCGTCCGCGCCCGCCGCCCCCTTGCCGCCGTTGCCGCCGTCACCGCCGTTACCCGACAACGTCGCGTTACCGCCGTTGCCGCCTGCTTGCCCATCCTCACCAGGCAGCACACCATCAGCGCCGTTACCACCATTGCCGCCGTCGCCACCCAACAACCCACCATCAGTACCGTTGCCACCCCCACCTGAGGCCACCGACGCAGCCCGTACGCCGGTCCGCAATTGCACCGGCACGTACACCCCGTCGCCACCGCTACCACCGCTGCCCCACAACAGCCCAGCCCTACCCCCGTTCCCGCCCCGACCGTTGTTGACCAACACCGACCCCGTACCGCCATCACCGCCGTCACCGACGAAGAAACCGGCCGACCCGCCATCTCCGCCGTTGACGCCATCACCGCCATTACCGAACAACAACCCGGCCCTGCCGCCATCACAGCCCGCCGCGCACTGACCCGAACCGACCGTCCAGCTATAGCCATTGCCGAACAGCAACCCCGCATCCGGACGCTCCGCCGTGCCATCACCGACAAAAATCCGGACGAAATCAGCAATCGGATGCGCACCAACCCACCCCGACGGATCCCCCACCACAGCAGCCCCCACCGCACCTGGACCCGCCGCCCTACCCAAAGCACTCGCCGCGACCCCCGCACCACCCCGCGCACCAAAGTCACGACGAGTAAATGACGCCACCGCCAACTCCACCGAAACCGCACCCGGATCACCATCACCGCCAGGCCCACCCAGCCACGCCAACACACTGCCGCTGAGACCACTAACCCCACCCGGCGCCGCCGCCCGTGCGGCCACCGACTTCCGCGCCGACGCAGCAACCGGTTGCACCAACGAACCCAACGACCCCGACGACGACACCACCGAAGAGGGCAGGCCAGAGCCGGCAGTGCCAGCGGCCCTATCCGTCGGCGCCGCCGACGCCGGGATCGGGTTCCGAGAGCCCGGATTACCAGCGGTGGCAGCACCACGCACCGGCTCGGGTTGAATCTGGGACCGATGACGATTTCTGGTTGGCGGGGATTCCGCGGCTGCCGACCCGACACCGGCCCGCGCGCCACTGCTGGCCGCCGTCTGCGCCGCCCCAGACTCCGCGCCCGCCCCAGACTCCGCGCCCGCCACGCCACCACGACCGCGCACCCCGCCACGCGCTGGCGCCTTTATCGACGCAGGAGACGAAACCGACCCTGAATCCCCTGCACTCGAACCCGTCGAACCCGCCGAACCCGCCGTATCAGCAAACGCCACCGGGATCGCGGCAACCGCCGAACCCACACCCAACGCAACGGCTAGAGCACCCACCCGACCCACATACCGGGCATAGCCAGAGTCCACTGAATCCACCTCAGCCAACGACGTCGACCGACGACCGAATTCAATGCTCCGCACCGCCGTCAACCCGCCACCGCCGCGGTACCGGCCCCAAACACGGCGATTCCGGACCAACCTGGGCGAATCAGCAGACATCAAAACGTCTTAAGGCTCGGCGCCGCTCGCGCCTCCGGGGCAGCAGCCAAACGGGTGTTGCACTTAGCAGCAGCTAGCCGGGTGTTGCATTTTATGGCACGAACTCGTCCAGACGCCGGGTGATCCCTGCTGTGCGTCGCTGCCCAACGTTGCCTGCGCAATTGAAGTAATCCCTGTTCAAATGCGTTGCCGCATGCTGGCGACCCGTGCCGGACCCGGTTTAATTGAGCTTATAGGTTTTTGAGTTTATTACCGAGAAACGGTCGGAATTCGAGCTTGAAATTACTTTGCTGAATTTGAAGCATCCCATCCACAGCGACACAACGGCCACCAGAAGGCAGGCTGGCACCGTAAGCAGGTCAATCCAGGTGAACTCCCGAACGCTGGTCGGCTCGCCCCGCTGATGTAAGACCCCCCGTCACAACAGGTTAGCCAGTGAGCCGGTATAGGTCAGGTTCGGTCCGATGTTCACTCCGATCAGGACGGCCAACACGGACGCGGGTCCGCTGACCAACGGAAGTAGCACCAGTACCGCAGGCAGATTATTGACCCCATGCCGACGAAACCCGGCGAATGATGTCAGTACGAAGCCGATCAGGGGAACGACATCACGGTCAGGACGAACACCGGCAGCTCGACCGCGGGTGATTCCACCTCCAGGGCCCGCGGAAAGTCACGCCTCAGGCCCACGGATCAGCGCGCTGCCATAGTTTCGGCAGATGCATCATCACGCCATCACGCTCGGCCAGGTCGCCGAGCACGCTCATGGTGACGTCCAGATCGTCGCCGGCATACGGCAGGGCCCGTAGTGGCGCAGTGAGTGGCCGGAAGAAGTCATCCCAGTGGATCAACACCGCGCGCCGGGCACCGACGGCCTGCACGGTTTGTTCCCAGTACTGCTCGATATAGCGCTGCGACTGGACACCCAGTTGCCCAACGCCGAGGTAGGCGATATCGGCCTGCTGTCCGCCCAATGCGCCCGGTACAAACCCTGCACTGCCCTGGATCAACAGGCGCTGCGCACTCGGGCGGTGGTGGATCAAGGTCGACCACGTCTCGCCGCAGCGGTATGCCGACACCCTCGCCGGCGGCACGACGGGGCTGGTGATAACACCCGGAAACCGATCCGGTGGGCAGTGGTGCGATTCGATCAGCGTCACCCCGAAGGTGCCGAAATCCATCTCTGAGCCCGGCGATGCCACCACGATGCGATCCTCGGAGAGTCCCTGTCCCCGAGCGATATTCGCTGTCGATTCACCACCGACGACAACGGAGCCGGTGCGATCAGCGACTACGGCGCAATCCATTGCGTGGTCATAGTGGGTGTGCACTGGCATGACGGCAGCGAGGCGATCGATACCCGCGCGCGCCAGACACGCATCGACTCGTGACATCGACGTGCTCAGCCTGCGCAGGCCGACGTCCAGCAGGGGAGGCCGGGAGAAGAAGCCGTCGGTCAGTATTGCGCAGTCGCCGTCATCGACCAGCAATGTCGAGACGCCCAGCCAGGTGATCGTCACAGCCGAGTCGTGTCTCTTCTCAGGAACATCGAACCGATCCCGGTACCTCCCAAGATCGGGCCGCCCGAATTTGACGCGCATCAGGTGAATGCCGCCAACTCGATCCCTTCGGACAACAATCGATCGCGTACGGCGCCGGCGCTCTCCACCGCTCCCGGCGAATCTCCATGAACACAGACCGATTCGACCTCGATGGCGATCACCGAGCCGTCGATGGCGGTGACGGTGCCGGTCTTCACCATGGACAGGACCCGCTCGGTAATCTGCGCCGGGTTGTTCAGAA
>CAIOYU010000188.1 GCA_903862565.1 uncultured Actinomycetes bacterium
GGACAGCCTGCCGCCGGGCACCACGCAGGCTGCACCCGAGCAGCAGTCGCTGGGTTACCTGCGCGACCTCTTCCACGCGGTGCGCTCCGAGGACGTCAGCATGAAAGATGCGCTGCTGCTTCTGGCGCAGCGCCCGATGGATGTCCCGGATACCTTGTCGTCATCGCAGCGCCCGGGTGAACCTCCCGCCCCCGTGATCGTCGAACCGGCGCCGGCCCCTGCGCCCAGCCCCTGACTACAGGGGAGCCACCACTTCATTGCGGCGGCGGAACGGGATCGTCCACGGCGGGTCGTAGAACCACGTGAAGGTATCGCCTTTCGTCGCAACGGCGTTGGCGTGCAGGGTCTTTCGCAGCTCCTCGCTGCGTTCGGCAATGGCCTCTGGCCGGGGGAGGCCGGCGAAGCGGAGTACCGCGACGCGCTCGGCGGGCACGGTCACCAGACGAACCCGGTCGTCGTTGGGCGTGGGCAGGGTGTCCATCGTCTGCTTCGACGGCATGAAGAAGCGGATCACCCACTGGCCGGCATCGCTTCGCTGGGCGGCCACCGGGGCCGTCATGGCGATCTTCTCGTTCTGCTTCTGGGCCACCGGCGCGGTCATGGCGATCTTGGTCTTGGACTTGTTGCCGCCGAAGATGTAGCCCGCCAGCCGGCGGAAGCCTTCGTTGCGCGCGGCCTCCTCGTCGGCCTCGATCGTCGTCTCCGCGGCGACGCGGTCTCCGTACTGGCGGATTTCGACGTCGCCGATCCGTTGCTCCACGGTGTAGGACGGCTCCTCGGTCCCATGCCGGATCCCGACGATCGAGCCTCCGGCTTCACCGATCTGGCCGACGACCTGGCCTACCGTCCCGACGATCTTGCTCAGCGTCTTGTCAAGCATTGAACCGCTCTCCTCATGTGTTGTCCGCACCTCTGCCCGTAGAACGCCGCGGGGGCCGTCGTCGTTCCCGAGATCAGGCGGGGGCTATTCGCCGGTGACAGTTTGCGCCGGATGAGGGGTCAGGAACCTGCTGACCGGTGTGTCGGCGACACTGGCAGTGTTCGTGGGCTTCGCGATCTCGATCTGTTGGGGAGCGGTCTCGGCGGGAATCGCCTGGCCGCGGCAGGACCACCGAGTTGCCCTCGGCTGCGCCGCTAGACGTGCGGTCAGGACCGCTCGGTCTTGAAGGCCCGCCAAATACTTTGCCATGCTTCGTCATTGGCGGGGTCCAGCTCGAGTATCCGATAACCGACGTCGAGGTACTCGGGCCGGACGATCGCGCTCTTGAGGTTCGCGGGGATGATGCCTCTTGCCACCAGGGAATCCGGGTCGATCGAGATCTGCGGTGACTGACAGCCGACTGCAGCGAAGTTCGATGTGGCAACGTCTGCGTCGAGCATGTGGTTGATGAACAGTTGGGCCGCAACGGGATTCTTGCCACTGCGCGGGGTGACCAGCAGGTCGTTGTCCACCAGGCCCTTGCCATCGGCAGGAAACCAGTAGCGCAGGATGTCGGGGCTGACGCCCTCGGGCAGGAAGTCCTTTGCCGAGACGATGTCATCGGACCACATCTGCGAGATGCCGATCAGCCCGGCAGGAAGGTCGGTGTACATGGTGGCGGTGATCGCCGGCGAGGTGTTTTTCCGCATCTCGGCCAGGGCGGCGCGGACCTTCTCCAGATCGTCGGCCGACGAGGTGTTGACGTCGGTGATGCCGAGTTTGAGCAGCACCATGGACATGACGGTGTGTCCGTCATCGACCACGGCTGCCTTGTTCTTGTACGCCGGATCCCACAGCGCGTCATAGGGATTGGTCAGTGCTCCGATGTCGGCGGGGATCTGGTCGGTTCGCCAGCCGATGCCGGTGGTGTAGACGGTGTAGGGGACGCTGTAGCGCCACTGCCCGTCGTACCAGGGATTGATGAAAGCCGGCCACAGGTTCTTGATGTTCGGGATGTAGCTGTGGTTGAGCGGACGGAGTAGTCCGCCTGTCACCAGCCGGCCGATCTGGTCGTAGCTGGGGGTGTAGATGTCGAAGTCGCCCTCACCCTCTTCGATCTTGGTCAGCGCGTAGTCCGTGCTGTTGAAGGTCGTGACCTCGACTTTGGCGCCGTACTTGTCCTCAAAGGACTCGATTGCCCCCGAGGAAACGTAGTCGGCGTAGGTGTAGAGGTTCACCGTCGCGTTCTTCTCCGGGCCGAGGCCGTCAGCGATCGGTGTGTTGTCCGACGTGATGTCCCATGTCACTGGGTTGTCGGGCCTGGCGATCTTCAGGTTGGGCGGCCAGTCGGGTTCCTCACCTTTGGAACAGGCGTCGAGGAGGACCGCGAGCGCCGGCGGGCCGGCCGCCAGCAGGGCCGCGCGTCGCAGGAATTGCCGGCGGGTGGGACGGGGCCGGTTGGGTTCGCGAGTGTGTGACGGCATCGGAGTCTCCGTGGTCGGGGAGTCGGGCCACTGTCCGGACTCAGTCTGGACTCTGGCATATCCACGCGGTGATCGCATAAGCCCATGCGACCATGAGAAGGAGAGTTAATGTTCCGCCGCCACAGCGGACCGGAGAGGATGCTCACAATGAAAGCGCAGGCTTCGCATCGTTTCCAGGCGCGATCAGCCGCCTTCCTGGCGATTGGGCTGTTGGGATTGGCCGCGGCCGCAGGCCCGTCGGTGCTTCCCGGCACGCGGGGTGGTGACGTCATCCCCGGCCCTTACGCGGACCTCCTGGCCGCGTCGAAAGATCTGGGTCCGTCGCGTGCCGACGATGTCCAGTTGACGGTGACGCTGCCGTCAGCCGAGCGACCCGGTTCGCTCATCGACTGGGCGGGCGGCAGGCGTCTCGCGGTCAGGTGGGAACCCGGTCGCACCTGGGCGATCGTGGCCGGCCCTGCCGAACACATCGCCGCCGCCTTCGATGTCCCTGTCCATGACTTCAAAGGCCGATGGGGACAGAGCTTCTATGCCTCTCCCGTGCAACCGGCGTTACCGTCGGAATTGCGCGGTCAAGTGTCCGAAGTCGGTCGGATCCTGAGCTACCTCCCCCACGGCGAGGCGCGCCCGGTGTTGCCGCTGGACGTACCCAGGCCCGGATTGAAGCCGACGGATCTGCTGATGGCC
>CAIOYU010000189.1 GCA_903862565.1 uncultured Actinomycetes bacterium
CCGAATTCCACGCCGTCGACGAACGGATCGTGTCGCGTAAGCCGTCCATGCTGTCGTTCTCCGATGCCGCGGCGCTGCCGCTCACCACCATCACGGCGTGGGAGACACTCTTCGAACGTTTCCGGCTGAACCTCGACTCCACGGGCACGTTGCTGGTCCTGGGGGCTGCCGGCGGTGTCGGTTCGATCATGATCCAGCTTGCCAAGCTGCTCACCGGAGTTCGCGTCATCGCCACCGCGAGCCGGCCCGAATCGCATGACTGGGTTCTGCGGCTTGGCGCTGACGCAGTGGTCAATCACCACGATCTGCAGGACCAGGTCTCACGGGTCGCTCCGGAGGGAGTCGACTATCTGTTCACACCGCATTCGGCGGGCGGTATCGAGACCTTCGCCGCGATCATGCGGCCGTTCGGCCACATCACCGCGATCGACGAACCCGAGGGCCTCGATCTTCTTCCGCTGAAGGCGAAGAGCATCGCCTGGCACTGGGAATTGATGTTCACCCGTTCACTGTTCGATTACGACATGATTGGCCAGCAGCGTCTGCTGGCGCGCACCGCCGACCTTGTGGATCGCGGGCTCATCACAACGACGGTGACCAAGACGATTTCGGGGCTGGACGCCGAGGGCATCCGGCAAGCGCACCGCGACGTCGAAACAGGGCGGACGATCGGGAAGGTCGTCGTCAGTGCGCAGTGAGCGCGTGGAAGACCTCGCCGACCCCCTCGGAGATGAGAGCCAGGGACGGGATTCCCTGCCTGCGGTCCTCGCCGGGGACCTCAACTGCACTCCGGAGTCCGACGAGTACCGTTGGGCCAGCTATTATTTCGCCGTGGTGGCCGAGGTGAAGATGTGAGCCCGCGCGTCGCCGAACTCGCCGCCGTCGCTCAGGTGGTCGGCTCGGTGGGGATGTTCGGGGTGATCTGGATCGTGCAGGTCGTGCACTACCCCCTCATGCGTTTCGTGTCCGGCCCAACCTTCGCCCGCTTCGAAACCGCACACCGCCGTCGTATCTCGGTGGTCGTCGGTCCGCTGATGGCCGTCGAGGGCATCTGCGTCCTCGCCTTCCTGTTCGCTCCGCCCCTGGGCCTGGACTGGTGGTTGCCGTGGGCGGGAGCGGGCGCTGAGGCGGTCGCGATCGGCACCACGGCGCTGGTCTCGGCTCCGCTGCACGAACGACTCAACGCGCACTTCAATCCCGCAGATCTTGACCGCCTGATCGCGACGAACTGGATCCGAACCGTCGCCTGGACCTGCCGGGCCGCATTGGCGATCGCGATGTTGGTGGGCGTCCTTCGTTGAATTGACCGCGCTCCCCCTGATTCTTCTAGATCCCGTCGAGATGCTGTTCGTCACACCTGTCACCACCGGTTGACCGTTTCCCGCCTCAGCGTTTGTACCAATTATTGGTATGTTGAGTGCGTGGGAAAGAACACGTCCTTCAGCCTCGACGAGCACTACAGCGCCTTTATTGAAAGCGAGGTCGCCGCGGGTCGCTACCGATCGGCCAGCGATGTCGTGCGCTCCGCACTGCGACTGCTCGAGGACCGCGAGACTCAACTGCGGGCCCTGCGCGGGGCCCTTGAGGCCGGCGAACGTAGCGGAGCATCAACACCTTTCGACTTCGACGCCTTCCTGGACGGCAAGCGAGCCGAGCAGTCGCGCTGCCGTTGAGCCGATACCTTCTCTCCCCTGCCGCGCAACACGACCTAGCGGAGATCTGGGATTTCACGTGCGACCGCTGGGACGTCGAGCAGGCCGAGCTTTCCCTGCGCGAACTTCAACGCGCGACCGAAGGCGCCGCCGCGAATCCGCGAATCGGCAGGGTCTGCGATCAGATCCGCCCCGGCTATTACAAGCTCGCCGCCGGATCGCACATGCTGTTCTACCGAATGATCACCGATGGGGTCATCGACGTCGTGCGGGTCCTTCACCAACGCATGGATGTCGATCGCCACCTCTGAGGCGTGCAGACCGTGCCGGCCTCGGAGATCGGGGGCGGCCGACTCGTCGTGGTAGACGCCCTTGACGAGGACGCGCAGTCCTTATGCCGGCATCGACCGGGGCGGCCCCGGATGCCTTGGGCAGGCACCCGGGGCTGCAGGTATTACGGCGTCGGTGACGTCGTGGTGGAGGTCGTGGCCGGCGGCATCAGAACGGTGTCGATCAGGTAGAGCGTGCCGTTACTCGCCTTGATTCCGCCGCACACCAGGCCGGCGTCGTTGACCTTGAGGTCGTTGCCGGCTCCGGTCACCGTCACCGAGGCGCCCTGAAGAGTCTTGTGCTCCCCGGCCACCTTGTCCGGTCCGGCCTGACCGGACACCACGTGGTAGGTGAGGATCGACGTCAGCAGGTCGGCGTCGGTCTTCAGCTTCTCCAGGGTTGCCGAGTCGATCTTCGCAAACGCCTCATCGGTTGGTGCAAACACCGTGTACTCCCCGGTATTGAGCGTGTCCACGAGGTTGACCTTCGGATTCAGCTTGCCCGACAGCGCAGAGGACAGGGTCGACAGCACCGGGCTGTTGGACGCCGCGGTGGCTACGGGCTCCATGGCCAGTCCGGCCACTGATCCGGGCCCGCTCGGTACCTTCTCCGCGTAGCCAGCGCAGCCCGAGCCGATGAGGCTGCCCGGAGCCGGGGCCCCCATCGCCGAGGTGACGGCCGACGAAGCCGCCGAACCCGCTGACGACGCCGTCGACATGGCGCTGCTCATAGTCTTATCGGCCTCTTTTGTGGTCGACGAGCATCCGACGAGCGCCAGTGCGGCGGTGGCCGCAACTCCTACAGCGGCGAACACTGATCTGTGGGCGGGCATACGGTTGTCCTTTTCTCGATGAACGGTTCTCTGTGAACGGCCCCCCGGTCGACGGCCTAAACAACATTCGACGCTCCGTCCCCGGAGGATCGGTAAATGTGACGACCATCACAAACAAAGAGTGGACTCGGCTTGAAGAACAAGGCCGCCTACACCCACCGGACGCTCTCCAAGGCCGAATGCAAGAAGATGAACCGCGCCGCCTCACAGCTGGTCGAGGCGGCTAGACGAGCGCGACGACATAACCCTAGAACTCGAGTGCGTCACCACGGCAACGATGGGATGCGACGACTCTCGGCGGCATCCGACAGCGATTACGCTGGGCTGCATGGCGGAGTCAATGTCTGTGAAGCGGAGCGCAGGCGCCGTCGCAAGTTTTACAGCAGCCCAGCGACATACGCGTGATGAGATCTTCGCCGAGCCATCTCCGGTGCCCGCCGAGGCGGGGGCCCACGGCTGGTGGTTTCGCGACATCCCCGGCCAGATCGACGTCTCCGGCTGCGAACAGCGGGACGGATTGACACTGCTCTATGTCGGAGTCAGTCCCGGCCCACCGCGGGCGGACGGCAAGCCGCAAGTCCCCCAAGATCTGCGCAAGCGCATCCGCTATCACTTCGGCGCAGGCAATGCGAGCGCGGACGGCTCCACGCTGCGCAAGTCGCTGGGGGTCCTGCTCGGTGATCAACTGGGCTTTGCGCTGCGCCGGATCGGTTCGGGCAAGCG
>CAIOYU010000190.1 GCA_903862565.1 uncultured Actinomycetes bacterium
ATGTTGTGCAGCGGCCAGTGTCCCGGCGGGCTGATCCTGACCGCTGCGTGATACGCCGCCTCGTAGTCGGCGTCGGCGATCCCAACCCGCACCGCGATTCGGTCCGCGGCGTCCATGAGCCGTTGCAGCCCGCGGGGTGTGGACCAGGCCGACACTTCAGCGGCGTACCGCAGTGCGGTCTCCATATCGCCTCGCGTGGCGGCCAGTACCCCGAGGTCGGCGAGTAACTGGTGGCGACGCAATTGGCTGCCCGGGATCCGCTGCGCCATCTCCAGGCAGGCCGCCCCGACCTGCTCGGCCCGGTCCCACTGTCCGGTGGCGATCAGGTCAATCAGCACGACGCGCCCGCTGTCAATCGCATCGATGGAACCACCGTGTTCGCTGAGTTGTGCGTAGGCCCGTTGCAGCGGAATGCGGAAGTCGGCCATTGCGCCGACGCAGTGCGCCGGGAATGCCAACAGCATCATTCGTTGCGCCGGCACCTGGGCAAGAGACTCCACATACCCACCCAACAGCGCGCGGACCGCGTTCGCGGTTGCGGCGATATCGTCGATACCGGTCCGATACATCAGGACGGCCGGATCCAGCCGGGCCTCCAGTCGAATCAGGACGGCATTGGTGTGCTCCCGATGCCGAGCGCTGCCTGAATAGTTGGTGATCGACATCAGCAGGTAGACCAGTCGGTTCACGGTTTTGTCGTCCAGCGCGTCGGCCTTGGTCAGGGCGTCCAGGACCCGACGGTGGGTTGAGGTTACGTCGCCGTGGCTGTGAAACGCACGGTAGGAATCCGCCAGAACCGCGAGCGCCGATCCACTTTCGCCGATTTCGGTACTTTCGAGCAGATCCTCCGCCCCGCCAACCTGGCCGGCTCGGGCGGCAACGAAGACCGCGTCGGCCAGCAACTCAGTCCGGCGGTCAGGGTCGGTACTCAACGCGGCGGCACTGCGCAGCCACTCGACGGCGACCGCAAGCCCGCTTCGGCGAATCGACACTTTCGCGGCCTGAGCGAGCAGGTCGGCCACGTGCTGATCGGGTTCGGTAGCCGCTGCGGCCAAGTGCCAGGCGTGGCGCACCAGCACGTCCTCGTAGAGTCCGGCCAGGTCGCGGTGGGCGTCGCGGCGGTCCTGCGGATCGGCCTGGTGGATGACCGCGGCACGAACCAGCGGATGGCGAAAAGCGATCTCCCCCAACGGATTCACCACCAGAAGCCCAGCGGTGACTGCGGGCTTGACATTGCGCATGACATACCTGGCCCGGGCCGAGGACCCGACGCTGCCGGCGACGCCGTCGAGTGCCGCCCGCAGTAACTCGGCGCGGACACCCGCGTCGAGTTGTCCCAGCCGCCCAGCGAACACCGACACCAGACGCTCAGTCAACGGCAGCGTCGCGGCACCGATTTCGATCTGACCAGCACCCCGCGGAAGCTCGGCCAACGCCAGCGGATTTCCCGCTGCCGCGGCCAGGATCGCCCGTCGTGTGGCCGCCGTCAACGGCACCTCCGCCCTCTCCAGCAGCCGTGCCGAATCGTCGGAATCCAACGGCGCGACTGGCATTTTGGTCCAGCCCGCACTGGTGAACACCGATTCATCCGGTACCCGGTGCCCGGCCACGATGCGGATTCGAGGATGGATCAGTCGACGCCCCACGGCACTGAGGACCTCCGCGCTGACGCCGTCTAACCAGTGGACGTCGTCGATCACCAGCAGCACCGGCCGGATGTGGGCTGCCGATTCCAACAGGTTCAGCAACGCCGCCACCAGGGGCAACACCGCCACCACGGAATTCGGATCGCCGCTGAGGACCGGCGCCAACACTGCGCGGTCCTGCTTGTCCAAGCCAGCCTGGTACGGCTTGAGCCCGTACACCACCTGATTCAGTCCACCCAACGCGAAGGGCTGCTCGGCCTCCACACCCAGAACCCGCACCACCTGCCAGCCATCGGCCGTCGCGCGTACACACACCTGATCAATTAGCTCCGTCTTGCCGACGCCCGGCTCCCCGGACACCACAACAGCCCGCTCGCCGTCCTCGGTCAGCACCCGGTTCAGCTGCGAAAACTCGGCCTTTCGGCCAATCAAATCGCATCCCCGGGGCATGTCTGAATTATCAGGGTTAGTGGCTAAATTCGAGTAATTTCACCCATCCCAAGGGCGGGGTCCGCTGGATAGCATGCTGACGCGGTGTCCCTGCCGACGCCGTAGTCCCGGGGCGTTTACCGAGGAGATGGCTTGATGGATCGGACTATGCACCCCCAGTTGGATTCGCCGGCGGCCAAGGACGGCCGGGGCAAAGGTGGGCGGTCGCATCGTGGCCGCCAGCCCAATGCCTGGCTTGGCGTGGGTGCGGTGGGTCTGTTCCTGGGCGCGGCGCTGGCGGGCGGGGCGGGGGTTGCTCATGCCGATAGTGGTCGAGCTGATTCCTCGGGGTCGGGTGCGGCGGACTCTTCGCGATCGGCCGGCCGCGATGGCAACGCGTCGGGGCGTCGAGCGGCTTGGGTGCCCTCGCGTCCGGCGGGCAGGGTTTCTGGTGTGGGGCCGGCGGCGATGGGGGACTGGTATCTGCCGGAGTCTGCCTCGCAGCCGGTGTTCCGGCCCCCCCGCGACCCCGCCCTGTGGCTGGATCAGCGGTCTCCTGACTTGGTGGCTCCTGAAGCGAGACCCCCCAGGGAGGTCGACAGAACAAGCCCGGAACTCATGGAAACGTGGAAGGCTCCCATATTCTGTGAGGATCCTTGCGTGCCCAGACAACGGGCCGAGCTGCGCGAGCGCCTGCGAGAACAACTGCGACAGGCAGGCCTAGCCCGCCCAGACCCGGACAGACCTCATTGGTTACCATTGATTTCTATCGAGGATATGCAGCTAATCCTCATCGACGCCGGGATCACACCTTGGACGCCGCCGGTCTAGTGATGCGGCGACGGCCGCCTCCCTGACCGCGGGGGTCGCCACCGAGTTTTACAGCTTTTCCGACCGCCCTGTGCCGTTGTCGTAAGGTCCACGCATGCAGATCCGCGAGCATGCGCAGGCCACGCCCGACAAACCCGCCGTCATCCTGTATCCCAGTGGCACCGTCGTCACCTTCGGCGAACTCGAGTCGCGGGCGAATCGGTTGGCGCACCTGTTCCGTCAGGCCG
>CAIOYU010000191.1 GCA_903862565.1 uncultured Actinomycetes bacterium
ATCCGACCGAAGATCGCCGAGGTCGGCGGCGACCTGGTCGAACTGGTCCGCGAGCCCCGGCGCTTCGCTCTCATCGTATTAGGCTGTGCGGGAACGACTCTGGGTGCCGCCCTGGCGCTGTGGGCCAGCATCGAGGCCTTCGGCGGGGGCACAACGTTCGTAACGGTGACGGTGGTGACGATGGTGGGCGGCACCCTGGCGTCGGCGGCACCCACCCCAGGCGGCGTCGGCGCGGTCGAGGCGGCACTGATCGGCGGCCTGGCTGCCTTCGGGGTGCCCACCGCCATCGCGGTGCCCTCGGTGCTGCTCTACCGGGTGCTGACGGTGTGGCTGCCGGTGTTCGCCGGCTGGCCGATCATGCGCTGGCTGTCGGCGCGGGACATGATCTGAAACCACCCACTCAGGTAAGGACATTCGGTGACTGCTTGGCATGACCTGACCGGACACGTCGCACTCGTCACAGGCGGCAATAGCGGCATCGGACTGGGAATGGCACGCGGGTTGCGCAAATGTGCTGCCGGCGTGGCGATCTGGGGCACCAACACCGAACGCAACGCCGCCGCCGTCGCCGAACTGACCGCACTGAACCCGGAAGCCCCGGTGGCCGCGTTCACCGTCGACGTCAGCGACGAGGCAGCGGTGGACGAGGGCGTGCGGCAGACCCTGGAGACCTTCGGCCGAATCGACTCCTGCTTCGCCAACGCCGGGGTTCCGGGACGGCCCTCACCGATCGACGCCACGCCCACCGCGGAGTGGCGCCGGGTCATGGACGTCAACCTCGACGGACAGTTCTTCACGGTGCGGGCGGTGGCCGGTCACATGAAGCACCGCGGCGGCGGATCCATCGTCTTCACCAGCAGTGTCTCGATGAGCGAAGGCCTGGCCTACTCCACCCACTACGCCGGGGCCAAGGCGGCGCTGACCGCCATGGCGCGCGGCCTGGCCGTGGAGTTGGCCCGCGAGAAGATCCGCGTCAACGCGATCGTGCCGGGGTGGACCAGAGCCGCGATGACCGAGGGGTTGCTCGACTCCCCCGCAGCGCAGGCCAAGATCCTGCCCCGGGTTCCACTGCGACGCTGGGGTACCCCGGAGGACTTCGAGGCCGTGGCCGTCTGGCTGGCCGGCCCGGGGTCGAATTACGTCACCGGCCAGACGTTCGTGATCGACGGCGGATACACGGTTTTCTGAACTGCCAGCAAAACCTGAGAACCCCTGAATAGACGTTGATTCGCAGTTCGAGGTGAGTTAACCGACACCCGGCTTGGACCTACTACGGTTGTTTCGTACGCTCGGGCAGTCAACCCGGAGGGAGCGCGGCAATGACGACGATCACGGGCGCAGACAAGAGACTCACACACCTGGTTCTGAAAACCGCTCAGTTGCCGGCGATGAGGGACTGGTATCTGCGTGTGCTCGATGCCCATGTCGTGTTCGAGAACAACTCGGTGTGCTTTATGACCTTCGACTCCGAGCACCACCGCCTCGGGCTGATTCAGCTGCCGCCCAACGCGATTCCGCGCACCCCGATGTCGGTTGGCCTTGCCCATTCGGCCTACACCTACAAAGACCTGGAAACCCTCCTCGCGAAGTACGAAGCATTGGCGGAAGCGGGCATCGCACCTCACGTACCGGTTCAGCATGGGCCGACGACCTCCATCTACTACCGCGATCCCGATGGCAACCTGGCCGAATTGCAGATCGACAACATGACTCCCGACGAAGCAACGGCCTATCTGGACGGTGACGAGTACGGCAACGACCCGATGGGCCCGTCGTTCGATCCGGAGACGATGCTGGCCGCTCTGAGATCCGGAACCTCGGAATCGGAGTTGGTCACCAGAACGTGGGCATCGACATGCCCGCAGTTGAATGTCCCGGAATTGCTGATGTCCTGACAGACCCGCCGATGCGGCGTCAGTGGCTTACCGCGTCCGCAGCAAGGGATTGACCTTGAGCACCGGCAGCGGGAACAGGTGGTCGCTTTCCGTCGCCTCGAAGCTGTCGTAGAGGCCCAGCGTGTACACGCCGGCCGACTCCGCCCGCATCGGTAGGTACTGGGAGAAGACCCGGTACTTGATCGGCTGCGGCGGGTTGTCCGGCCAGTTCCAAGAGAACTCCAGCGTGCCGACCCGCTCCCCCTCCGGTGAGGTCGCAGCGATGACCAGGCGCGGGTTGTAGTCGGTTCCGCCGTTGGCGCAGACGGCGACAACCACCGGGACGGTGATCTGGGCGGGAAATGCATCGACGTAGCAACTCGTCATCGGGAAACCCTCGGCCATGACGCCGCCGCCGGAATCCTCGGCGGTGTTCAATGACGGCGCGAACGCGACGACTCGCATGACTTCCCCTCTGTTGCCGTGATCTCTGCAAGCCACCACACCCTATCTGGAGCGCTGCTGAACGGCTCGACGCCGAGCCGAGAGTGCCGGTGCCACGCATTGGGTGTACGACCATTCACCATTGTGAACCGAGCCACAAGACGGGGAATTACCTTGACAATGGCCCTTCCACCCAGACAATGGTGTACATCTGTTCACCCAGCCACGGCGCCGGGACGATCCGAAGGAACACCCCATGTCTGAGATGAACTACCTCGACCTGCACGGCGAACGGGTCGCCTTTCTCGACGAAGGCGCCGGCGAGGTCATCCTGCTGCTGCACGGCATCGCCGGTAGTTCGTACACCTGGCGGTCGGTGATCGGCCCACTGTCGCGCAAGTACCGGGTGATCGCCCCGGACCTCCTGGGCCACGGCAACTCCACGAAGCCCCGAAGCGACTACTCGCTGGGTGCGTTCTCGGTGCTGGTGCGCGACATCCTCGACCACCTCGGCATAGCCGGTGCCACCATCGTCGGGCACTCCCTCGGGGGCGGCATCGCCATGCAGTTCGTCTACCAGCACCCCGAATACGTCCACCGCCTGGTGCTGATCGGCAGCGGCGGTCTGGGTCCGGATGTGGGCCTGCCCCTTCGACTGGCGTCGCTGCCCGGTGCCGAACTGGTCCTTCCGCTCATCGCTCCCCGGCAGGTCGTGACCGCCGGCGACCGTCTCTTCTCGTGGTTACGAAAGTCGGGCGTCGAATCGGCCCGCGGCGAAGAACTCTGGCGGCACTACAGTTCGCTCTCGGACGGCCCCACCCGCCGGGCGTTCCTGCGCACACTGCGCGCCGTGGTCGATCACCGCGGCCAGGCCGTCAGCGCGCTGAGCCGCCTCAATCTCCGAACCGACTTCCCCGTCATGGCGATCTGGGGCGACCGTGACCCGATCATTCCCGTCGCGCACGCCTATGCCGCGAAGGAAGCCCGTCCGGACGTCCGGTTGGAGGTGCTCGGCCACGTCGGCCACTTCCCGCATGCCGAGCGTCCCGCCGAGGTGGCCGCGCTGATCGAGGACTTCATCGCAAGCGATGCCGCGCTGAGGGTGGTGTCCCCC
>CAIOYU010000192.1 GCA_903862565.1 uncultured Actinomycetes bacterium
CACCCCTAACGGCAGCGCCACCATCAGATAGCCGCGGGCGAGTTCGAGTTTGAAGAGCATGGAGATGATGGCGACGGTGCCGAAAACTGAGATTGTGGCCCACCACACCCGCCGGTATTCCTCGACGCCGGATCCGATGACCCTGGTGGATCGGGCGCCGTTGATGGTCAGCGCCACCATCCACCCGAGCGCGATGCCGGCCGACACTTCGAGGTAGGTGATGTTGCGCAACAGTGGCAGGGCGCCACCACTGGGGGTCGAACCAAACCGGAACCACTGGGCGAATCCGACTGACGCAACGATGGCTATCAGGTCGCTCAGCGCCAGCCAACGGGCGTAGGTGTCTTGCCAACCGGCCGTGTCGGCTCTGGCCTTCCGCATCGCAGCGGGATTTGCTGAGGTGATCGCGGATCCCGATCGCGGCGTGGGCACGACCCGCCGCAAACTAGCCGCCCGAACTGGGGACCCCACGATTCGCCTCCCGCGCCTCTCAGGTTCTTCTGAGGCTAAACCAAGGCGTCGCTGTTTGCCAATCGAATGGAATTCTTGGGGACTTTTGGCCCTGTGTCCGGGCCTTGGCTAGCCGGGTGCCACCGGTGTCAGGGGCACCTGGACGGTAGCTAGCAGCGAGCGGTGATCAGATCCGGGCATCTCGATCGTCGTGATCGCCGAGGCCTCCGCGTTGCGGGTGAGAATGTGGTCGATGGTGATCACCGGCGGAAACCGGGTGTCGGAGGGATACGTCGGGGCAAGACCTGATCCGGTCTGCTCTACGGCGTCGTGGTAGCCGTCGGTCAAGAGGTCGCGGAACTGCCGCATGTCCGGGGTGCTGTTGTAGTCGCCCCCGACGATCACCGCCCCGGTTCCTAGTTGTTGTCGCGGCGATCGGCGCATTGATGTTCACCAACGCCCGCGCGGATCGCTCGTCATCGGCCGAGACCTCAGCCGTCGAGGCCATACCGACGAAGCCGCCCGGGCAGAGCGAGACGATCAAGAAGTACATGAAGTGACAACAACATCACCTCGGCCTACGAACACGGGCGGTGCATTGGATTCCGCGCCGAATCTCGACGATCCGCCCACCAGCATTCTGGTGCTCTCTGAGCTGACCGGCGACGTCGACGCGGCGAAGATTCGAGTACGCGCTCGACAGCATGAACGCGAATTCACCCGACTGCTTTCCAGACCGCAGCTCTGTGGGCTTCTTCTTCTCGGGGCAAAGCATCGGGGGATGCCGTTGAGTTCCGACTTTCATTGCCTACTACCCGCGGATCTCGTGGTTAGGAATCACTTGCGAAGTAGTCCGCGAAGAGCGTGTTCGTACGCCTCGCAGACTTGCTGCCATGAGTAGTGCCGTTTGGCTCGTTCCAAGTTATTCCGAGCTAGTTCATCAAGTGCAGTTGGATTTTCCATCATCTGCAGGACCGTGCGTGCGATCGCTTTAGGTTCAGCATTGACGAACCTGCCCTCGGGACCGAGAACTTCCCGGTTGTAAATGGTGTCCCTTGCGAGAGTTGGCGCACTGGCCGCCATCGCTTGAACGAGTGACGGATTGGTGCCCCCAACGCTGTGACCATGGAAGTAGACTCCAGCGTGCTGCCAGAGCGCTAACAAAAGCTTGTCGTTGCTGATTTGTCCGAGCCAAGATACTGATTGGTGGGACGCAGCTAATTCCCTGGCTGCATTATCCAGTTCACCCCCGTACCCAGAGCAACCTACTATCACGACGGGCTGCTTCGCGGCGATGGCCGGCACTGCTTGGAAGAACTCAGGGACACTGTTCTCGGGTACAAATCTGGCTACAAGTAGCACGTACCCTCGGTGGGTCAAGCCGTCGGGGACGACAAGCGCAGGCGGTACGTCGCCTCCGTAAGGTATAAAAATTCCTTTTGCTCCAAAGGCTTGACGCCAGTAGTCTTCGATCGCGCGCGCGTCGAAGACCAGCTCACTCGCCCACTTGGCCGTGAATTGCGCACCAGAATGAAACACTTGCTTGGCAACGGGGCTCCATTTTGCGCGGTCCCACTCAATACCGTCTACGTTCACCAGCGTGGGGATACCCCGGGCCTTCAATAGCGGAAGAAAGTAGCCATTGGCCACGTTGCATACCAACGCAACGTCGGGGCGACGAGCAGCGGCATCAACGGCCGCTGTAAATCCGTGTGAGAGCGTGCTCAGTTTTTGGGTTTCCAACCCGGCGGTGAATCGAGCGATTACGCCGTTGTCCACGTCCTTGTCATCGGGCCTCGTCGCACCACGTCGGCTGTACACCGTGACATCCCAACCCATTGAAACGAAGTAGGGCGCAAGCTTTCGCACAGTAGTCTCATAACCCCCGTAGTAACTGGGGTAGCCACGCGTTCCAATTACTGCGACTGAAGGCAAAAGTACTCCCGCTGTTGCGATTGTTGGTCAGATCATCCCCGTGAATTTTCTCTGAAAGGGTACCTCGTGTTGCTGGTGACGCTGACCGATAGCCTTGGCCACATCCGGGGTGACGGTGCAGTTCTTGTTGTTGGGCACCAGGCCACGCGGGCCTAGCGCGTGGGCGATCCGGCTTACCTTGGCTATCTGGTCGGGAGTAGCGATCGCGGCGTCGAAGTCCGGGAAGCTGCCGAGAAGGTCAATCGCGACAAGCTCTACGCTCAAACGCATCGCGACCTCAACGCTGGCGTCTTGCAGCCCTGGATATTCTCGATCAGGTCGCCACTGCCGATGATGTCGGCGCCGGCAGCGAGGGCCTGCTCGGCTCTCTCGCCCTTCTTTTAGGACGTCTCCTTGGCGAGTTTGGCCGCCGCCAGTGAGGCTGTCGCCGACATCAAGGGCGGCAAGATCAACTTCCGCATCGACAAGCAGTCCAACCTGCACTTCATCATCGGCAAGGCGTCCTTCGATGAGAAGAAGTTGGCCGAGAACTACGGCGCGGCCCTTGATGAGGTGCTGCGGGCCAAGCCGTCGTCGTCCAAGGGGCGGTATCTGAAGAAGGTCACC
>CAIOYU010000193.1 GCA_903862565.1 uncultured Actinomycetes bacterium
GAATTCCCCGCTCTGGCAGAAAGACTCGCCGGGGCGCAGGGCACTCGGGCCCGCGCGGCCGGGCCGTTACGGCAGCGCGCCGCCAGTCAGCACCGGGGCAGGGTCATGCTCGTCGGCGATGCGGCGGGGTACGTCGACGCCCTCACCGGCGAGGGGCTGGGCATCGCACTGGGCGGGGCCGAAATCCTGGCCAACGCCGTCATGGCCGACGATCCGGCGGACTACACCCGGCAGTGGCGCCGCATGTCACGCCGGTACCGGCTGCTGACCTCGGCCCTCCTGACGGCGAGCAACTCCCCGGCCCGGACCATGATCGTGCCGGCCGCCGCCACGCTACCCAGAGTCTTCAATCAGGCGGTCAAACTGCTGGCCCAATGATTCGCTCCCCCCACACGACAGCCGTGGTCCTGAGCTAGCCGCGCTTCCAGGCGTCAACTTCGATCTCCACCAACATCTTCGGATCGACCATCGTCAGCCCGGCGACCATGGTGGCGGCCGGCCGAATGTCGCCGAACACCTCGCCGTGCGCCTTGGCAACCTCATCGACGTCTGAGGCGTTGGCCAGGTAGACCCGCGAACGGACCACGTCATGGAGCGAATAGCCGACTTGCGCCAGGGCGGGGGCGATGACGTCGTTCAGCGCGACCAGGGTTTGGCCGTAGGCGTCGCCCACATGCTGTACTTCGCCACCGATGCTCGCGGTGGACCCCGATACGTGCACGTAGTCACCGGCGACCGTCGCCCGGGAATAGCCGATGGAAGCCTCCCAAGGGCTGCCACTCGAGATCAGTCTGTCCGCCGCCACCGTTGTCTCCTCGTCTCTGGGTCGTCACACGTTTCTTCGGCACAGGGCTAGCACGGAGGCTACCGGCCGGATGCCAGGCGCCAGGTTGCCGCCAGGGTTCCCAAGGGCACCGAGGATGACCAGGCCGTGTACGACACGGTGGTGGCCAGCCTGCAGGCCGGTGTGATCGGTAGGCCGCGCAACGTCGGTTCACGGTGATCGGCTGATGCGCATTGGGTGGTGCCCAGGGCCGGCGCGGCGCGCCCCGACTGCTGCGAATCCTGCGAGCGTCATGCGGGGGACCATCGTCACCTCATTCAGCTCCAAGAACACGGGCGCCGACCGAAGTCGGCGCCCGCTTCCTTGCGAGAGCAATGCGGACTAGGCCGTAGCCCCGTCCTTGCCAGTGGCACCCTGCTTACCGAACAGGCCGCCCTTACCGCCGACGGCACCCTTGCCGGCGGTCTTGGTGGCCCCGGACTTGGCGTTGCCGCCGTTACCGCCGTTGCCGCCGTTGGCGAACGTGCCACCCCGGCCGCCGACGCCGCCGTTGCCACCGATTCCCGTGCCGGCGTTCGCGTATAGTCCGCCTTCCGCGCCGAGGATCGATCCGCCGTTGCCACCGACGCCGCCAGCAGTGAGCAGGCCGCCCCGGCCGCCGACGCCGCCGGTGCCGGCGGTCGCCGTCTTGGCCGGATCGAAGGTTGAGGCGAGGCCACCCGCGCCTCCCGAGGTGAGTGTGTACGGGTTTTCGACGGGAACACCCAGGAAGCCGGCGCCACCGCCGACGCCGCCGTTGCCAGCAGTGGCATCGCCACCCGAAATCGCCGAACCGCCGAAGCCGCCTGGGAGGCCGGCGCCAAGAAGGGCAGCGCTGCCGCCGGCACCTCCGACACCAGCTACGGCGGTGCCGGTGACGGCGCCGGCGTGGCCGCCGTTGCCGCCGAGGCCGCCGTACCCGACAGTGGCCTGACCACCCGCACCGCCAGCACCGCCCGTAGCCGCGGTCCAGCCGGAGGTCGCGCCAGTGAGAAGATCAGCAAGGTCGGTGCTCGCCACCCAGCCACCGCCGTCGCCGCCGTATCCGCCGTTACCCCAGAGGATTCCACCGCGGCCGCCGGCCCCGCCGGCACCCGACGTTGCTTTGCCACGACCCGAATCAGCACGGCCTCCGGCAGCGCCAGCACCGGCGTTGCCGAACAGGCCAGTGGCACCGCCCTTACCGCCCGCGCCGCCGACAGCGTCACCGCTACCGGCGTCTACCGACTTCACAACGCCAGTTCCACCGGCCCCAGCCGCACCGCCGTTGCCCCAGATCCAGCCGCCCATGCCGCCGGCACCGCCAGCGGCACCCGTGGCACCGGCGACCTTGCCGGCTCCGGCGTACGGGTTGCCGGTGTCAGCGCCGCCCTTGCCGCCGGCACCGCC
>CAIOYU010000194.1 GCA_903862565.1 uncultured Actinomycetes bacterium
ATGGCAGCACCGGAGCGGGGAAACCGCCCGCCGCGGGCGCGGATGACGGGCAGCGAGCGCCGCCACCAGTTGATCGACGTCGCCCGTTCGCTGTTCGCCGAACGGGGCTACGAGGGCACCGCCATCGAGGAGGTCGCCCAGCGGGCCGGGGTCTCCAAGCCGGTGGTGTACGAGCACTTCGGCGGCAAGGAGGGGCTGTACGCGGTGGTGGTGGACCGGGAGATGACCGCCCTGCTCGACGGCATCACCTCGTCGCTGACCAACAACCGCTACCGGTCGCGGGTCGAGCAGGTGGTGCTGGCCCTGCTGACCTACGTCGAGGAGCGCACCGACGGATTCCGCATCATGACCCGCGACTCCCCGGCGTCGATCACCGTGGGCACCTACTCCAGCCTGTTCAATGACGCCGTCAACCAGGTGGCCTCGATCCTGGCCGGTGACTTCTCCCGTCGGGGCCTGGACCCGGAGTTGGCGCCGCTGTATGCCCAAGCGCTCGTCGGGTCGGTGTCGATGACCGCTCAGTGGTGGCTGGACGCCCGCGAGCCGAAAAAAGAAGTGGTGGCCGCACATCTGGTGAACCTGGTGTGGAACGGCCTGGCCCATCTGGAGCCCGATCCGCAGCTAGAGGGGCAGTAGCGCAGTCCCTAGACTGGGCTCATCATGACCGCGGCGGGGCACCCACATGCGCATAGCCCGCTCGCCGGTCTGGTGGACGTGGCGCTGAGCGCGCGGGCGTTCACCGAACTGATCGACCGCGCCGCCGAGCGCCCCGAGGAGCTGGCGGTGGCCGGCCCGGCCCGTGCCCAACTCTTCGTCGCCTGCGCGCTGGGCCGCCTGGGCCCGCTGCTGGTGGTCACCGCCACCGGGCGGGAGGCCGACGACCTCACCGCCGAACTGCGCGCCGTGCACGGCGACTCGGTGGCGATGTTCCCGTCCTGGGAAACGCTTCCCCACGAGCGCCTTTCGCCGGGTGTGGACACCGTCGGCGCGCGGATGCTGGTGTTGCGACGGTTGGCCCGCCCGGATGATGCGCGGCTGGGGCCGCCGCTGCGGATCGTGGTGACCACCGTGCGATCGCTGCTGCAGCCAATGGCTGCCGGCCTCGCCGAGATCGACCCGGTGGTTCTGGAGGTCGGCGCCGAACACGACTTCGAGTCCGTGGTGGCACGGCTGTCCGCGCTGGCCTACGACCGGGTCGACATGGTGGCCCGCCGCGGTGAGTTCGCGGTTCGCGGCGGTATTCTCGACATCTTCGCGCCGACCGCCGAGCATCCGGTGCGGGTGGAGTTCTGGGGCGACGAGGTTACCGAGATGCGGATGTTCTCGGTGGCCGATCAGCGCTCGATCCCCGAACTCGACATCGCCGCGGTGGTCGCGGTGCCGTGTCGTGAACTACTGCTCACCGATGAGGTCCGCACGCGCGCAGCACAATTGGCCGCCAAGGCCCCACGCGGCAGCGACACCCGGGTCACCGGCAGCGTCTCGGACATGCTGGCCAAGCTGTCCGAGGGCATCCCCGTCGACGGGATGGAGGCGCTGCAACCGGTGCTCAGCCCGCAGGCGCTGGGCCTGCTCACCGATCACCTTCCGGCCGGAACCGCCGTGCTGGTGTGCGAGCCGGAGAAGGTCCGCACCCGCGCCGCCGACCTCATCACCACCGGCCGGGAGTTCCTCGAGGCGTCCTGGTCGGTGGCCGCGGTGGGTGGTGACGCGCCGATCGACGTCGAGCAACTCGGTGGTTCGGGTTTCCGCGAACTAGACGACGCGCGTGACGCCGCCCGGGCCGGCGGGCATCGGTGGTGGACGGTCGGCCAACTCGCCCACGGCGAGACGATGGATCTGGACGTGCGAGCCGCCCCGACCGCCCGCGGCCAGCAGGGCGCGGTCGAGGAGATCTTCGCCATGCTGCGCGCGCACGTGCTCACCGGCGGTTCGGTGAACACCGCCGTCGTCGTCGCCCCCGGCACCGGCACCGCGCACCGGGTGGTGGAGCAACTCGGTGAGCGCGACACCCCGGCGGCGATGCTCGATCCGGGCGAGCGGCCCCGGCCCGGGGTGGTCGGCGTGCTGAAGGGGCCCCTCCACAACGGCATCATTGTGCCCGGAGGGCACGACGGCATCGTCCTGCCCGGCGCGAACCTCGTGGTGATCACCGAGACCGACCTCACGGGCAACCGGGCGACCGGGCCGGAGGGCAAGCGGCTGGCCGCCAAGCGGCGCAACACCGTTGACCCGCTGGCGTTGAGCGCCGGCGATCTCGTCGTGCACGATCAGCACGGCATCGGACGTTTCGTGGAGATGGTGGAGCGCACCGTCGGCGGCGCACGCCGGGAGTACCTGGTGCTGGAGTACGGCTCGAGTAAACGGGGCCAGGGGGCCGACAAGTTGTTCGTCCCGATGGATTCGCTGGATCAGCTGTCCCGCTACGTCGGCGGCGAGCAGGCCACCCTGAGCCGGCTGGGCGGCAGCGACTGGGTCAACACGAAGAACAAGGCGCGCAAGGCCGTTCGCGAGATCGCCGCCGAACTGGTGGCTCTCTACGCCAAGCGCCAAGCCGCTCCCGGCCACGCCTTCTCGCCGGACTCGCCGTGGCAGGCCGAGATGGAGGACGCCTTCGGGTTCACCGAGACCGTCGATCAGCTGACCGCCATCAGCGAAGTCAAGTCCGATATGGAGAAGCCGGTGCCGATGGACCGGGTCATCTGTGGCGACGTCGGATACGGCAAGACCGAGATCGCGGTGCGCGCGGCGTTCAAGGCGGTACAGGACGGCAAACAGGTCGCGGTGCTGGTGCCCACCACCCTGCTGGCCGACCAGCACATGCAGACCTTCACCGAGCGGATGGCCGGCTTCCCGGTGACGGTCAAAGGACTGTCGCGGTTCACCGATCCGGCCGAGTCCCGCGCGGTGCTTGCCGGAATGGCCGACGGCAGCGTGGACATCGTGATCGGCACCCACCGGCTGCTGCAGACCGGAGTGGTCTGGAAGGACCTCGGACTGGTGGTGGTCGACGAGGAGCAGCGCTTCGGCGTCGAGCACAAGGAGCACATCAAAGCGCTGCGCACCCACGTAGACGTGCTGACCATGAGCGCCACCCCGATCCCGCGCACACTTGAGATGAGCCTGGCCGGCATCCGGGAGATGTCGACCATTCTCACTCCTCCCGAGGAGCGCTACCCGGTGTTGACCTACGTCGGCCCGCAGGACGACAAACAGGTCGCCGCCGCACTGCGCCGCGAACTGCTGCGCGACGGGCAGGTGTTCTATGTGCACAACCGGGTCAGCACCATCGACGCCGCCGCCGGCCGGGTCAAGGCACTGGTGCCCGAAGCTCGGGTCGCGGTGGCGCACGGCCAGATGCCCGAGGATCTGCTGGAAGCCACCGTGGCGGCGTTCTGGAATCGCGAGTACGACATCCTGGTCTGCACCACGATCATCGAGACCGGGCTGGACATCTCCAATGCCAACACCCTCATCGTTGAGCGCGCTGACACGTTCGGTCTCTCGCAGTTGCATCAGTTACGGGGTCGGGTTGGCCGTAGCCGGGAACGCGGCTACGCCTACTTCCTCTATTCGCCCGAGACACCGCTGACCGAGACCGCGTATGACCGGCTGGCCACCATCGCGCAGAACAACGAACTCGGCGCCGGTATGGCAGTGGCGTTGAAGGACTTGGAGATTCGCGGGGCCGGAAACGTTCTGGGTGCCGAGCAGTCCGGTCACGTCGCCGGTGTCGGCTTCGACCTGTACGTCCGGCTGGTCGGTGAGGCCGTGGAGGCCTACCGGGCGGCGGCCGACGGGCGAACCGTGGGCGGGGTCGAGGAGGCCAGGGACATCCGGATCGACCTGCCGATCGACGCGCACCTGCCGCCGGACTACATCGGCAGCGACCGGCTGCGCCTGGAGGCCTACCGGCGGCTGGCGTCGGCCGCCGACGACGCCGGTATCGCCGCCGTCGTCGACGAACTCATCGACCGCTACGGCCCGCCGCCCGAACCGGTTCAGTGGCTGGTGGCGGTCGCGCGTCTGCGGTTGCTGTGCCGCGGGTACGGCATCACCGAACTCGCCGCCACCGGAGGCGGAGCGGCCACGCTGAAGGTGTCACCGCTGGTTCTGCCGGACTCCGCGCAGGTGCGCCTGGCGCGGATGTATCCCGCGGCGACCTACCGGGCCACCACCTTGACCGTGCAGGTGCCGATCCCGCGCGCCGGTTCCGGCGTCCACGCACCCCGCATCCGGGATCTGGAACTGGTGGCCTGGGCGGCTGGTCTTGTGCTCGCGTTGCACGGGCGGGCGGGCGGAGAGGTTGATATAACGACGTTCTCGGCGCAGGCCTTGCCTGAACGGGGGGAGGGGAGCCGATGACCGTCATCCTGGTAGATCGCGGGCGGCCCTCGATGGTTCCCGTCGAGGTGGTCGAACTGCTGCACGGCGACATCCAGTACACCGAGGAGATCCCGATCAGGGTGCCCTGGTCGCTACCGTCGGCCCGGCCGGCGCTCATCGGGCCGGACGCACCGGCGCTGCTCTCCTCGGACCCCGAGCACCCGGCGGTGCGGGCCAGACTCGACGCCGGCGAGCAGATGATCACCGCTTCGGCACCCCGGCCGGGCGAGCGGCTGATCGACGCCGTCGCCGTGATGGACACGCTGCGCACCTCCGGGCCGTGGGAGAGCGAGCAGACGCACGATTCGCTGCGGCGCTATCTGCTGGAGGAGACCTACGAGCTGTTCGACGCCGTGCACAGCGGTAACGGCGAGGAATTGCGCGACGAACTCGGAGATGTGCTGCTGCAGGTTCTGTTTCACGCCCGGATCGCCCAGGAGGCAGGAGGCCACGGCTTCAGCATCGACGACGTCGCCGACGCCCTGGTGCGCAAGCTGACCAACCGGGTGCCTGCGGTGCTCGCCGGGGAGCCGATCTCGCTGGAGGACCAGCTGGCCCAGTGGGAGCAGCGCAAGGCCATGGAAAAGAAACCCGAAAGGACATCAGCGGCCTCGACCCGGCGGTCCTGCGTCGACGGTGTGCCGACCGCACAGCCGGCGCTGGCGTTGGCGCAGAAGGTGATTGCCCGGGTCAGCGCCGCGGGCCTGCCCGCCGATCTGATCCCGCAGGCCCTCACCGAGGTGCGGCTTCGCGCCGACGGGGACGCCGAGAGTGACCTGCGTTCGGCGGTGTTGCGATTCATGGAGACGGTGCGCACCGTCGAGGCGGCCATCGGCGCCGACGGGCTGATCAGCGAGGAGCACTGGCGAAGGCACTGGGCCTAAGCCGCGAAGATGCGATGCCCGGCGTTGCGGTCCCGCCGAACCCCGCAGAAGTCATGGGACGATGAATCTTGTGCCGTCATCGCGTCTGCTGCGGATCGTCGTCGTGGTTGCGGCGGCGGCGATGCTGCTTTCGTCGAGTTGCTCCTGGCAGGGCGGCGCGCCCATCCCCGAGGGTGTTCCGCCGCCGGCCGGGGATCCGGTGCCGGCGATCAACACCCAGGCCACCGGCCGGCCCGCCGACCAACTGCGCGACTGGGCGGCCCAGCGCGCACCGGCGCTGGGCATCCCCATCGAGGCGCTGGAGGCCTACGGCTACGCCGCCCGGGTCGCCGAGGTGGAGAACCCGGACTGCCATCTGTCCTGGACCACTCTGGCCGGCATCGGCATGGTGGAAAGCCACCACGGCACCTACCGGGGCGCGGTCATCGCGCCCAACGGGGACGTCACCCCGCCGATCCGCGGGGTGCGCCTCGACGGCACCAACGGCAACCTGGAGATCCTCGACATCGAAGCCACCGAGGCCACCCGGGCACAAGGCGGCGGCGACCCGATCTACGCCCGGGCGATGGGCCCCATGCAGTTCATTCCGGAGACCTGGCGGCTCTACGGGGTCGACGCCAACAACGACGGCACGGTGAGCCCGGACAACTTCGACGACGCGGCACTGTCCGCGGCGGGCTACCTGTGCTTCCGCGGCAAGGACATGGCGACGCCGCGGGGCTGGATGAATGCGCTGCGGGCCTACAACCACTCCGACTTCTACGCGCGTTCGGTGCGGGACTGGGCGACCGCGTACGCGGCTGGTCATCCGCTATAGCCGGGCGTCGCTGACCATCTACGCTTAAGGCGCCGACAGCCGCCGCAGCACCGAGCGAAGGAGAAACCCGTGCCCATCATCGAGCAGGTCGCAGCCCGGGAGATCCTCGACTCGCGCGGCAACCCGACCGTGGAGGTCGAGGTGGCTCTGATCGACGGCACCATGACCCGGGCGGCGGTCCCGTCCGGGGCGTCGACCGGAGAGCACGAGGCGGTCGAGCTGCGCGACGGCGGCACCCGCTACGGCGGCAAGGGCGTGCAGAAAGCCGTCGAGGGCGTGCTCGACGAGATCGCGCCGGCGGTGATCGGCCTGTCCGCCGACGACCAGCGCCTGGTGGATCAGGCTCTGGTCGACCTCGACGGCACCCCCGACAAGTCACGGCTCGGCGCCAACGCCATCCTCGGCGTGTCGCTGGCGGTGGCCAAGGCGGCCGCCGAGTCCGCCGGACTGCCGCTGTTCCGCTACCTCGGCGGACCCAACGCGCACATCCTGCCGGTGCCGATGATGAACATCCTCAACGGTGGCGCGCACGCCGACACCGGTGTGGACGTCCAGGAATTCATGGTGGCGCCCATTGGTGCGCCCAACTTCCGCGAAGGGCTGCGCTGGGGCGCGGAGGTGTACCACGCACTCAAAGCGGTGCTCAAGAAGCAGGGTCTGGCCACCGGCCTCGGTGATGAGGGCGGCTTCGCACCCGATGTCGCCGGCACCAAGGCTGCACTGGACCTGATCTGCTCGGCCATCGAGATCGCCGGTTTCAAGCCCGGCTCGGACATCGCGTTGGCTCTCGATGTGGCCGCCACCGAATTCTTCAGCGCGGAAACGGGTTACAGCTTCGAGAAGCAGAACCGCACCTCGGCGCAGATGGGCGAGTTCTACGTAACGCTGCTGGACGGCTACCCGCTGGTGTCCATCGAGGATCCGCTGAGTGAGGACGACTGGGATGGCTGGGTTGAGTTGACCGCCGCGATCGGCGACCGCGTGCAGATCGTCGGCGATGACCTGTTCGTCACCAACCCAGAACGGCTCGAAGAGGGCATCGAACGCGGCGCGGCCAACGCGCTGCTGGTCAAGGTCAATCAGATCGGCACCCTCACCGAGACTCTCGACGCCGTGGCGCTGGCACACAACAGCGGCTACCGCACGATGATGAGCCACCGCAGCGGCGAGACCGAGGACACCACCATCGCCGACCTCGCGGTCGCAGTGGGTAGCGGCCAGATCAAAACCGGCGCCCCGGCCCGCAGCGAGCGCGTGGCCAAGTACAACCAGTTGCTGCGCATCGAGGAGGCCCTCGGCGACGCCGCCCGCTACGCCGGTGATCTGGCGTTCCCCCGCTTCGGCGGATCCGAGTAGCGCAGGACGGCGAAAGAGACTGTGGCAGAGGGCAAGCGCTCCGACTCCAAACGCCGCGGCCCGGCGTCGCGGCCGGGTGCGTCGGGGCGTGGGCGCTCGCGGCCGGCGAAGATCCCGGCCCGCGAACCGCGCCGCACCGGCTTCCGCGCCCAGGCCGAGTCCGTCGGCCACGGCCTGGCCGCACCGATCCGCCGGGCCATCGCGGCCACCACGGCACAGCAGAGCGAGCAGCGCCTCGGGCTCACCGCGCGGCGCGCCGCAATCATGGCCGTCCTGGTGTGTGTTCTGGCGCTGACCATCGCCGGCCCGGTGCGCACCTACTTCGCCCAGCGCACCGAGATGAAGCAACTGGCCGCCAGTGAGAAGTCCCTGCGCGCCCAGATCGCCGAATTGGAAGGCCAGAAGGCCAAACTCGCCGATCCGGTGTACATCGCCGCCCAAGCGCGTGATCGGCTCGGCTTCGTCATGCCCGGCGAGATCCCCTACCAGGTCCAGCTTCCGGCAGGGGCTGCCGGATCGCCCGAGGCGGGCCCGCAGGCCGATATCGCCCCCAGCGGCGACCCCTGGTACTCGGCGCTATGGCACACCATCGCCGACACCCCGCACGGGCCGCCCGCTCCCGGCCCACCCGGTCCGCCCGGCCCCGAACCCGTTGTTCCTGGCGCCCCTGCGCCGCCGCCCGGTGGTTGACACCGACGACCTCGAGGCGGTGGCCCGGCAACTCGGGCGCGAGCCGCGGGGGGTGCTCGAGATCGCCTACCGCTGCCCCGACGGCCAGCCCGGGGTGGTCACGACCGCGCCCCGGCTTCCCGACGGGACACCGTTCCCGACGCTGTACTACCTCACCCATCCTGCTCTGACGGCCGCCGCGAGCCGGCTGGAGTCCGAGGGGGTGATGCGCGAGATGACCGAGCGACTCGCACACGATCCCGCTGTGGCCGCGGCCTATCAGCGGGCCCATGAGTCCTACCTTGCCGAGAGGGACGCCATCGAGCCACTAGGAACGACGTTCTCCGGCGGCGGTATGCCCGACCGGGTGAAATGCCTGCACGTGCTGATGGCGCACGCCCTGGCCAAGGGCCGCGGCGTCAACCCGTTCGGCGACGAGGCGCTGGCCATGGTGGCCGCAGACCCGGCGATGGCCGGCGTGCTGGCCGCGGACGAGTGGATGACAGAGGGGCGGACATGACCGCGACGAGCAGGGTGGCGGCGATCGACTGCGGCACCAACTCCATCCGGCTGCTGATCGCCGACCGTACCGGCGGGCGGCTGACCGACCTGCACCGCGAGATGCGCATCGTCCGACTGGGACAGGGCGTGGATGCCACCGGCCACTTCGCCCCCGACGCGTTGGTGCGCACCGAGGCCGCGCTGGCGGATTACGCGGAACTGATGCGCCGCTACGAGGTCGGCACGGTGCGGATGGTGGCCACCTCGGCCACCCGCGACGCATCCAACCGCGACGAGTTCTTCGCGATGACAGCGGCATTGTTGGGAGCGGTGGTGCCCGGCGCGATCGCCGAGGTGATCACCGGAACCGAGGAGGCCGAACTGTCCTTCAACGGGGCGGTCGGTGAACTCGACCCGGCCGCAGCGCCTTTCGTCGTCGTCGATCTCGGCGGCGGATCCACCGAAGTGGTACTCGGCAAGGGACCCGCGGCGGGCGGGGTCGAGGCGAGTTTCTCCGCGGACATCGGGTGCGTGCGGATGACGGAACGCTGTCTGCATTCCGATCCGCCGACTCCCGCCGAGGTGGCCGACGCGCGCGCCGTCGTGCGGGAGCGCCTCGCCGAGGCGTTACGTCACGTCCCGGTGCAGCGCGCGAGGACCTGGGTCGGGGTGGCCGGGACGTTCACCACCATCGCCGCTCTGGCGCACCGGTTGCCGACCTACGACTCCGAGGCGATCCACCTCTCCCGGGTGGGTTTCGCCGACCTGCTGGAGGTCTGCGGGCAACTGATCGCGATGACGCGAGAGCAGCGCGCCGCCCTGGGTCCGATGCACGAGGGGCGGGTTGACGTCATCGGCGGCGGGGCGATCGTGGTCGAGGAACTGGCCGTCGTACTCGGCGAACAGGCCGGCATCGACGAACTCGTGGTCAGTGAGCACGACATCCTCGACGGGATCGCGCTGTCGATCAGCTGACCCCCAGGGGTCAAACGAGCGGGCTCGTTAGAGCTTGACCTTGCAGCCGCTTCCGATGTTCTTGCAGTGGGCGAGGCTCTTGCAGGCGTTGCAACGGCAGGTGCAGCCGCCTGTCCGCTTGGTCTCGGCGATACGCATCGGGATCTCTTTTCGCTGGTAAGACGGTGTTCCTTCCTCAGAATACGGGATGATATGCGTGGTCGTTCATCGAATTTGCCGCAGAACGGTGTCGCGTAGGTTGAGGAAGCCGTTTTCAGGCCGCCCCCATAGCCCAATTGGCAGAGGCAGCGGACTTAAAATCCGCACAGTGTCGGTTCGAGTCCGACTGGGGGCACCATTGCGGCGC
>CAIOYU010000195.1 GCA_903862565.1 uncultured Actinomycetes bacterium
CGCTCGGTCGTCGTGGTCTTGCCGGCGTCGATGTGCGCCATGATGCCGATGTTGCGGACCTTGTTGAGGTCGGTCAACACATCCTGTGCCACGTTGTTCCCTCCGGGAAGTGATTACTAAAGACTGATTGATTGGGGGTGCACGCTTCGCGAGCCCGTCACAGCGGAGCTGCGACGGTCACCAGCGGTAGTGCGCGAAGGCCCGGTTCGCCTCGGCCATCTTGTGGGTGTCCTCGCGGCGCTTGACCGCGGCACCCAGGCCGTTGCTGGCGTCGAGGATCTCGTTGGCCAGCCGTTCGATCATGGTCTTCTCGCGGCGGGCCTTGGAGAAGCTGACCAGCCAGCGCAGGGCCAGGGTGGTCGAACGCTCCGGGCGGACCTCGACGGGCACCTGGTAAGTGGCACCACCGACGCGGCGGCTGCGCACCTCAAGGGTGGGCTTGACGTTGTCCATCGCCCGCTTGAGGGTGACGACCGGATCGGTGCCGGTCTTGTCACGCGCCTGCTCGAGCGCGCCGTAGACGATGCGCTCGGCCAGGGACTTCTTGCCGTCCAGCAGAACCTTGTTCACCAGCTGGGTGACCAGCTGCGACCCGTACACCGGGTCGTTGACGAGAGGACGCTTGGGAGCGGGGCCCTTGCGTGGCATTAGCTCTTCTCCTTCTTCGCGCCGTAGCGGCTGCGGGCCTGCTTGCGGTTCTTGACACCCTGGGTGTCGAGCGAGCCGCGGATGATCTTGTAGCGCACACCGGGCAGGTCCTTCACGCGACCGCCGCGCACCAGGACCATCGAGTGCTCCTGGAGGTTGTGGCCCTCACCGGGGATGTAGGCAGTGACCTCGACCTGGCTGGTCAGCTTCACACGCGCAACCTTGCGCAGCGCTGAGTTCGGCTTCTTCGGGGTGGTCGTGTACACGCGGGTACACACGCCACGGCGCTGCGGACTGCCCTTGAGGGCGGCGGTCTTCACCTTGGAGACCTTGTCGCGGCGACCCTTGCGGACCAGCTGCTGAATTGTTGGCATCTACTGACTTTCTTTCATCTTGTCATCTACTGCGGTTCTCAAGCCTCTGTACTGCGGTTTCACCCCTGGCGCGTACCCCGCGGCCGGGCGTGTCGCACGCATTGTGCACCGAACCCGGTCCATGCACGGTGAACATGCGAATTAGCCCGGCGAGCGCGCGTCAGCGCACCTGGCAGCCAGGCACGATGCTTCACGATACCAGTTCGGCCACCACCCGCCAAAAATCGGCGGCCGGCGCACCTGTATCAGCAGGAGTTGCGGTGGGCCATCCCGGCGGCGAGGCGCTGGACCATGCCCGAGAACACCGCGTCGATGTCGACGGCGGCCGGGCCCATCACGCCGGCATCCATGACGCCCGTCATCTCGAGCAGGACAAATCCGTGCAGCGCCGCCCAGAACTCCAGCGCCGCGCTGAAGGCGTCGGGAGCATCCAGACCGTAGGACGCCAGCACCGCGATCACGGGTGCGGCGGCAGCGTGCGACGCGGCGGTGAACTCGGGGTCGTCCCCACCCAGAGGCGTTCTTGTGAACGCCGAATACCGGCCCGGATGGTGGTGGGCGTAGCTGCGGTAGGCGCTGGCCATCGCCATGACGGCGTCGTCGCCGGTCCGCCCGGCAGCAACGGTGTTGAGCATCTGCAGAATGTCGTCGATCACCCGCATCCGCACGGTTCGACGGAGGTCATCCACGCTTTCGACGTGGTTGTAGAGCGACGGGCCCTTGGTCCCGAGTTGGGCGGCCAGTGCGTTGACGGTCAACCCGTCCCAGCCCTCCCGGTCCAGGAAGGTGAGCGCGGCGTTGACGATCACGTCCCGGCTGAGCTTCGGGGCCGGCCGCGACGTCATGTACCGGAACTTTAGTTTCCCCCGGCGATTAGGCTTGGCGGCGATGCGAACGCACCCCACAGTCCTGCTCGTCACGCTGGCGTGCGTGTCGGCCCTGGCCGGCTGCGGCGGCGGCGACACCAGGTCCGGCACAGCGGTCGAAGTTGCCAACACCATCAACTACGGCTCGTTCGGAACCACCACCGAGATCGACTGTGCGGACGGCAAGTCGCTCAACGTCGGCGGTTCGAACAACACACTCACCGTCAAAGGCAGTTGCGCCTCGGTCAACGTCGGTGGCGCCGACAACAAGATCACCGCGGACCGAATCGACCGGGAACTCTCCGTCGTCGGGCTCAACAACACCATCACCTATTCCGACGGATCACCCGCCATCCACGACGCCGGCTCAGGCAACCGGATCAACAAGCTTTAGTCTTCGAGGAGCGGAACAAATGGAGAACGAGCGAATCCTCTACACCGAGTGTCCGCTGTGCACGTCCACCGATTTCACGCACTTGACCAACGCGCGCGCGACAGGGCACGCCCGCTGGCGGGAGCCACTGGAACCGTTCATCGTGTGGATGGAATGCCGCGACTGCGGGCACGTATTCACCAACGGATACTTCACCGAGGCGGCGCTTGGCGTTCTTTTTCAGAGCACCAACAACGAGCAGATCGTCGGCACCGACATCGAATTCCATCGCAAGATCTCAGCGAAGATGGTCCAACGGGTGATCGACGCGATCGGTCTGCCCGATGACCGACTGTGGCTCGACGTCGGCTTCGGCAACGGATCGCTGTTGATGACGGCGCTGGAATTCGGCTTCACCGCCTTCGGGATCGACCTCCGCAAGCAGAACGTCGAGGACCTCGCACCCTTCGGAATTCCGGCTTATCACGGCACCCTCGGCTCGGCATCGGAGAGTTCCTCGATCCCCGCCAAGCCGACCGTGATCAGCATGGCCGACGTCGTAGAACACGAGCCCTTCCCGATCGACTCGTTGCGGTCCGCGCGGGCGCTGATCCAAGACGACGGCGTGCTGCTGATCTCGATGCCGAATGCCGATGCGCCACTGTGGCATTACTGGAACTCCCGGCACGTGAATCCGTATTGGATCGAAATCGAGCACTATCACAACTTCACCCGCACGCGGTTGTACAAAATCCTGGGAGAAGCCGGGTTCACGCCGATCCACTACGCCATCAGCGAGCGCTACCGCGGCTGTATGGAGGTCTTGGCGAAAGCCGTCTGAGGGTCAGGCCGGCTCGCCGTGCCGGCCCGCCCCATCGGCGAATCGTTGTGCTCCCGCCAGCGTCTCAGCCGCAACCTTGGACAGGCTTCCGAACTCGACATCCATGGCTTCCGCTTCGGTGCGCCCCCACTGGAACATCGACGACAGCCGATCGGCGCGGAGGCAACCCTGTGGCAACCGCGCGAGGTCGGCCGCAATCTGCTCGGCTGCCTGACGGGATTGCCCCTTCGGCACCACCCGATTGGCCAACCCGATCGCCAGCGCCTCGTCGGCATCGACGGCGCGGCCGGTCAGGATCATGTCCATCGCGCGCCCATGTCCGATGAGGCGGGGCAACCGCACGGTACCGCCGTCGATCAGCGGCACTCCCCAGCGCCGGCAGAACACGCCGAACACGGCGTCCTCCTCGACCACCCGCAAGTCGCACCACAGCGCGAGTTCCAGGCCACCCGCCACGGCATAACCACTGACGGCGGCGATCACCGGCTTGGTCAGCACCATCCGGGTCGGACCCATCGGACCGGGTCCGGTGCGGTGCGTCGGGTTGGCCTCCGGCGTCCCGATGGCTTTGAGGTCGGCACCGGCGCAGAACGTGCCGTGGTCGCCGCAGAGCACCGCGACCGACGCCGAGTCGTCACGATCGAACGTTCTGAAGGCCTCGAACAACGCCAGTGCGGTCGGGCCGTCTACGGCGTTTCGGGCATGTGGACGGTCGAGGATCACCGTCGTCACCGGGCCGTTGTGTTCCACTCTGACGTTCATCTGAGCTCCATCCGGTTTGCGCTGTCGGAGTCGCGCCGCGCCGTCATCAGCGCGGCGAAGTCGGCATAACTCGAGCGCAGATCGTCCCCCGGCCAGTCGCCGGGCAGCAGTTCTGCGGGTAGCACAGGGTCGGCCAGCAAGTGACGGACCATCGCCGCGGCGATCGCGAACCTGGCAGGAACACCGTCGGCGCGGCTCATCTCGCGCAGCAGCCGGCGGGCCGTCGCCGCCCAGCCGGGCAAGTCCCACACCAGGCCCGCCAGCTCCGCGGGTGCGTCGTCGCGGGTGTGCATGATCCGCACCCGGCGAGCGGCCTGGGTGGGAAGACTCACCGCAAGATTGTCCGGCCGCAACCAGAGGCCCTCCCTCAGCTCGCCTAAGCGGTTGTCCGCCAGTGCAGTTCGCAGTGCTGCCCGACTACGGGCGTCGGCGCCGACAGCGGTGACGACGGCGGTGACCCAGTTGCCATCCCACCGTCGGGTCGGCGGGCTGAGGGCGTCATCCTGGCGGCGCTGTCGGGCCAGCAGACGCCCGGAGAGGCGGTATCCGTCTTCGGAGCGAATCAGGTCACCGGTGGCCACCATCCGGGTCAACGCCACGCGCAGGGCGGTCTCCTTGATGCCGAAGTCGGCGGTCAACCGCAACAGTTCGGCGGCGGTGGCCCAGGCTGGATGGGCGCCGAGCAGTACCGACAACACCACCGAGCGGGCCGTCATGCGCACGAGTCAGAGTCCCCCCGCCGACTCCGGAGGCAGTTGTCCCCCCCGACTCCGGAGGCTTTCCTGCCCACATCGCCGAACGGTTCGTCGCGGTGGCGCACAGCCTCGCGGAACCCGTGCTCGCGGGCGTCGGCGACGAAGGCGTGACCTTCGGGGGTGTGCCGGGCGATCCCGTCGAACACGGTGCTGACCATCCGGCTGGTGGCCACGCCCTGTTGGTAGAGCGCGGTGTTCAGCGCCAGCTTTGCCATGATCAGCTGGTTGACCGGCATGGCCGCGATGCGTTCGACGAGGTTTTCGGTACGTTCGTCGAGGTCTTCGGCAGCAGGGGCTTCGATGGCCAGCCCCCACTCGGCGGCCTGCGCGCCGGTGATGCAGTCCCCGGTCAGGAGAAGGCGTTTGGCGCGCTGGTCGCCGAGGCGGTGCGCCCACAGACCGGCCGCGGGGACGCCCCAGACCCGCATCGGCGGGTAGCCGATCTTGGCATCGGCCGCGGCGATCACCTGGTCGGCGTGCAGGGCGATGTCGGTGCCGCCGGCGATGCAGTAGCCGTGGATCTTGACCACCGTCGGCTTGTCGGCGTGCATCAGGCTGGAGAACCCACGGACGAACCGGCTCATCATCTGGTAGTCGACCATCGGGTCCCACGGCTGGTTCGGCAGGTGGTTGAGGGCCTGGGTCTGGCCGGCCAGCACGGTGCCCGCACGGTCCTCTTCCCCGGCCGACCCGGAGCCGTCGGCGTAGGCACTGAGATCGAAACCCCCGCAGAAACCGTCTCCCCGCCCGGACACCAGGATCACGTGCACGTTCGGGTCCAGGTCCGCGCGCTCCACACAGGCCGCCAACTCCAGGGGTGTGGCAGCGATGATCGCGTTGCCCTTCTCCGGCCGGTCGAAGGTGATACGCGCGACCCGTCCGGTGACCTCGTAGGTCATCGTGGTCAGCTCGAGAGCAGTCACCCCTTCACCAGGGCACGCTCGATGATCGGCGCCAAGTCCAAGCCGGCGGGAAGGGTGCCGAACGCCCCGCCCCAGTTGCGCGCCATCCGGGTGGCAAGGAACGCCTCGGCAACCGCGGGGTGTCCGTGGCGGACCAGCAGCGAGCCCTGAAGTGCCAGGCTGATGTCCTCGGCGACCTTGCGGGCGCGATATTCGATGGTCGCTACGTCGGCAAGACTGGAGCGGAGCCCGTCGACGTGGGCGTCCAGTCGGGCGTCGAGTCCGGTGGTGGTGCCGAGTTCGTCGAACAGAACCTCGACGCACTCCGGCCGGGTTGCCATCGCGCGCAGGGTGTCCAGCGCGCTGACGTTGCCCGAGCCCTCCCAGATGCCCATCAGCGGGGCCTCCCGGTACAGCCGCGGCATACCGGAATCTTCGGCATAACCGTTGCCGCCCAGGCACTCCATCGCCTCACCGGCGTGCGGGGTGGCCCTCTTACACACCCAGTACTTGGACGCGGCCAGACCGATGCGCCGCAGCAGGGTTTCGCGCTCGTCTCCTCGGGTGGCGGCGTCGGTGGCCCCGGCCATCCGCATCGCGACGATGGTGGCCGCCTCGGCCTCGACGGCAAGGTCGGCGATCACGTTGCGCATCAACGGCTGGTCGATCAGGTAGGCGCCGAACGCCTTGCGGTGCTGGGTGTGGTGAATCGCCATGGTGAGGCCCTGGCGCATGCTGGTGGCGCTGCCCAGGGTGCAGTCCAGCCGGGTCAGGTTCACCATCTCGATGATGGTCGGCACGCCCCGACCTTCCTCACCCACCGGCCAGGCCGTGGCACCGTCGTACTCGATCTCGCTGGAGGCGTTGGCGTGATTGCCCAGCTTATTCTTGAGGCGCTGGATGAACATCCGGTTGCGGGTGCCGTCGGGCAGAACCTTGGGCAGCATGAAACAGGTCAACCCGCCGGGCGCCTGGGCCAGCACCAGGTAGATGTCGCTCATCGCCGCCGAGGTGAACCACTTGTGCCCGGTCAGCGAATAGCTCCCGTCGCCGTTGGGGACCGCGCGGGTGGTGCCGGCCCGCACATCGGAGCCGCCCTGCTTCTCGGTCATCGACATCCCGGCGGTGATACCCGCCTTCGCGGTGGCCACCTTGACGTCGGGGTCGTATTCGCGACTGGTGAGCAGCGGTTCGTAGACCGCTGACAGTTCCGGATTGTGGCGCAACGCCGGGACGACCGCGTAGGTCATCGAGATCGGACAGACGTGGCCTGGTTCGGGCGTCCAGACGCTCATCTTGGCGGCGCGGACCACGTGAGCGCCGGGGCGGTCGTCGGCCCACGGGGCGCCGTGCAGTCCGTGTCCGATGGCCACCCTCATCAACTCGTGGTAGGCGGGGTCGTACTCGATCTCGTCAACCCGGTTTCCGTACCGGTCGTGGGCGTGCAGGACCGGTCGATTGCGGTCGGCCAAATCGCCCCAGCGCTGGGCGGTGGCGCTGCCCGAGATCGCGCCGAGTTCGAAGACCTCATCGACGCCCCACTGGCCGCCCTCGCGGATCAGTGCCTCCGTCAGCACCGGCGAGGTGGCGGGGTTGTAGTCGGTGAGCGGAGGGACCTGATTGGTGACGACATGGGTGTCCGGCATGCTCCAACTGTTACATTTTCCCAACAGTCGCACAAGATACGTAACGCATGGCACCTTTGACGCTCCGAGCCGGTGATGTCGTCCGCCTGGAAGGGGGCGCCGAGACGGTGTGGACCGTGACAGAGACGCTGCGGAAGGTGTTCCTGACCTGATTACTAGAGGTTGTTGCGCAGGAACGCGATGTCGTCCTTGCGGCCAGGGTCGGCCGTCTCGCAGATCACCGGTGCGCCGGCGGCTTTGACGACGGCCACTAGCACCTGCGGATCGATCTGCCCGGTGCCGAAGTTGGCGTGCCGATCCGCACCAGAGCCGGCGGCGTCACGGGAGTCGTTGCAGTGCAACAGGTCGATGCGGCCGGTGATCGCCCGAATCCGCTCAACGGCGTCGATGAGTTCCTCCCCCGCGGCCCAGGCGTGGCAGGTGTCGAGACAAAATCCAATGCCCATGTCGCCGATGCGGTCCCACAGCCGCGCGATGGTGTCGAAGTGGCGGGCCATCGCATGGTTGCCGCCGGCGGTGTTCTCCAGGTAGACCGGCACGTCGGTGTTGAGGGCCTTGAGCGCCTTCTCCCAGCGTTCGAATCCGGCCTCGACGTCCTTGTCGTCGGCGTGGCCGCCGTGGACGATCACCGCAGTCGCGTTGACCTCCGCGGCAGCGTCGCAGGTGTCCTGCAGGATTTTGCGGGACGGGATGCGGATCTTGTTGTTGGCCGAGGCGACGTTGATCAGATACGGGGCGTGCACGTAGATCGGGATCGGCGAGCGCCGCAGCAGGTGGGCGTCGTCCCGCGGCGGCGGCTTCTTCCAGCTCTGCGGATCTCCGAGGAAGAACTGAACGGCGTCGGCCTCATCCTCCAGTGCGCCCTTCAGCGGGTTGTCCGAACGCACATGAGAGCCAATCAGCACGTCGGCCAGTCTAAGCGGCCTGCCTTCGAGCCGCCTCCGCCGAGTGTGACGCCAGCTTCACACTGGCGTTCAAGCGTGAAGCTGGCGTCACACTCGCGGGCGAAAAGAAAGCCCCCGCGCGGCGGGGGCTTTCTTCTCCAGGGCTCGTTAAGGCCGGTAGTCGCTGTACCCGTAGTCGTCCAGCGGCACGGCAGCGCCGGTCCCCTGGCCGAAGTCCGGGCTGTAGTAGTGATCCTCGTAGGACGGGATCGTGTACGCCGCGGCGCGGGCCTCCTCGGTCGGCTGAACCTGGATGTTGCGGTAGCGGTTGATACCGGTACCGGCCGGGATCAGCTTGCCGATGATCACGTTCTCCTTCAGGCCCTGGAGCTTGTCGCTGCGGCAGTTGATCGCCGCATCGGTCAG